>CAZKDW010000175.1:0-2607 GCA_964551625.1 uncultured Thermotogae bacterium
AGGATTCGTGTATTTCAGAGACGTTCCTCAAAGGAGAGTCCCATGGGAAGACGAGCTTGGATCCTTGCCATCGCAGGACTGCTTTGTCTCGTTTCAGTCGCAGCATTTGCATTGCCAGATCTGGTTGTCGCGGAGATTCATGTCGAGCCAGCCCAACCACAAGCCGGCGACAATGTGTTTATCGAAGTCACAGTTGCCAATCAGGGGCCTGATGATGTCGATGAGCCATTCTTCGTACACTTCTTCATGGATGGGCGCGAAATTGCCATTCAGTCAATCGTCGCAGGCGTTCGCTCGGAAGAGTCAAAACGTGTTGCTATCGAATGGGTTGCCCTTGCTGGAATCCACTCCCTCTATGTTGAAGTCGATCCTCCCATCGGGAGAATCGTTGAGTCCGACGACTCGAACAATGAGGAAACGCTCGTATTCAACGTAGCCCTCAGTGCAGAAACAGCAGCAATCATTGGGGCGCTTAAGATCGTTGTTGCCCCATTCAGCGACCTTTCTGGATCAGGTTTTCTCCATGTCGGAGTAGGCGTATCCGACAAGCTCAGCGACCGCTTTTTGGGGATGGGAATTCACGTACTCGACCGATCTGATCTTGAATCCATCCTGCAGGAACGCTTACTCAACCCATTTCTCACATCTGATATGGCTCTTGCTGCGCAGCTCTTAGGTGCCGATATTCTCATCACTGGATCGGTAGCCAATGTTGGTATCGTCGAATCGTCTCTTCAACTAGGATTTCTCTCGATCAGGAGTGCGCAAGCGAACATTCGCCTATCTGCAAACCTTGTCAATGTGCATACGACGCAAATCATGGACACGGTCTCCGCGGAGGGGCATGCCGAAGGATCCACGGGATTCTCGTTTGACTTAACCGGTCTTCTAGGAATGGTCGAAAAGGAAGCCGATGATCTTTGCGGAGGCGGTCTGCAGACAGCTCGCTCTTGGTACAACGTTGGGGGATTAGTACCCATTGCCTATCGCAATCCTGGCAGCGCAGAGTGGTTAAGCATTGAGATTGCCACATCTTCCGGCTCGTTCGTGCGATGGCTCGGCTGGCAATATGTCAGCCCAGGCGATTGCAGTATCTGGAATTGGGATCAGCTAAATCCTTCTCAATCTCAGATGAGCCCAGGCATCTATACGGCCAAGCTCTGGGATGGCATTGCCTATATCGCTGAGGTTAGCTTCCAGATTCGCCCTGGCATCTCCCTTTCCGTTCTGCCGACCTCCGAAATCACGGTTGGAACAGCACAGTTCGAGGACACCGTCGTGGGCAATGCTCTCAATTTTGCAGTCGATAATTTGACGGCAGGACTTCTCCATAGCATGGAATTAACCTCGCCAGCCCTTGCCCTTCGAGAGCTCGGTTCAGCCACAAGCATGATGCCTCCTATGCGTGAAGGCCAGATCGCCACCATCCTGCCCGATGGCCGTGTCGCCATAAACATCGGCGCATCATCCGGAGTCGTTCAAGGCGAGGTTTTCGAGGTTCTCGACGTAGCGCATATCATTGTTGATCCGCAATCACTTGAAATTCTGGACTATGAACTCTTAAGCATAAAGGGACAGATCGTGATTACTGAAGTTCGAGATCGCGTCTCATATGGCGCGCGGACATCTGACTTCGAAACTAGCATCGGCGATATCGTCCGCCGCCTTCCCCTGTAATTCGCAATCTATCCCCCCATTCGATAGACTGCTAGCGATGAACCGCAATGTCGTTCGCTACTTCAGCCTCGCCGTCCTCTGTGTCTGCCTTGGCTTCATTTGCGGACAGTCCGAGGGACTACGCTCTGTCGGCCTGCGGCTGGTACTGTCATGGAGCGAGACACCACTCTGGATAGGAATCGAAGCATCCACAGATCTCGCATCGACCATTCTTTCAGGAACCTTGTTCATCACACCCGATGGGAAGACTTTGTTCACAGGGAATGTAGATATTCCCGTGCAGGAGGATGCTGCCGTTTTTCTGCGAGTTACGGCGGGGTTCTACTATCTCGAACCCAGGCAGCCGTTCCCCTATCCGCTCGCGGGCGTGGGTATTGCATACAGTCTGCTGGCCGAGAGTCCCATCTACTTCGGGTTCTCCGGGGAATTTATCTATCCCCTGAAATTCCCGCTCCCCATGTTTTCCATCTCAGGAGGGTGGCTTCCCTAGACCATGACAGCATATTTCGGTACAGATGGCGTCCGAGGCAAGGCAAATCACCTACTTACCCCCGAATTCGTTCTATCCCTGTCCCGAGCCATCGCAGCGACTCTTGCGCCCCGTGGTGGGCGTGTGATCGTTGGACGCGACACGAGAACCAGTGGCCCCATGCTAGAAGCTGCTCTGTCTGCTGGTCTGGCATCTGCAGGTCTGAATGTCTATCTCGCAGGGATCATTCCAACGCCAGCAATTTCGTTCCTCATCAAAGACGAGCGAGCGGATCTCGGCATCGTCATTTCGGCTTCGCATAATCCTCCGGAAGATAATGGCATCAAGCTATTCGATCGGAAAGGGCAGAAGCTATCTGAAGATGAAGAAGCGCAAATCGAGCAAGCAATTCAAGACCCTCAAGAGCCTGCCGAAAGGATTGGCACAATTTCGATATTGGA
>CAZKDW010000176.1:0-2601 GCA_964551625.1 uncultured Thermotogae bacterium
CCCAATGCGAAGGATTTGATCTCCATTCTTGATCCCCATCAAGTGTGCAGTTGAGCCAGGTTCGAGACCAGCGACCGTGAATAGCGAACCCCCTTGATAGGCTAGCGAAGCCCCAAAGATGATCTGCTGGGGGATCTCCGCCAAGTTAATATCTTCAAATACCGCGTTGTTACCGACGTCAGCAATTTCATCTATGCGCACCCAGTCACAGCGCCCGACAGCCGTATTCGATGCTTCCCATACAACGTCCGATGAGAACGGATTCCTCGCTGTGTTGGTGATGTAGTCAATCGTCAATGCTGCTTCTGTTGTGAGGAACTGGGTCTCATGCCCGCCAGGATAGACAACCCAATCAAGGTCCACACCGAGCTCGTTGAACAACTCCATGTATGGGGCGACCTCACTAGCGGGATATAGCGCATCCTGTTCACCCGTTGTTGCGCGAATGGGACGATTGAGAAGATTGCGCGGATACGACTGATACGGACCATACCCGCCGACGGCTGGATGCCCGTGAAAAGAAATGAGAGCAGCCCAGGGCGTGGGGTCATGGAATCCCTGCCAGAATGCTCCCGAGCCTCCATCTGAGAATCCAGAAACAAATATCTTGTTTTCATCTACGTTGTACATGCGCTTCACGAAGTCAAGCTCACCAATGATATTGGCCTGGCCATTCGCAGAGAACCAAGACGCATTCCGATCGCCATGGGGGACAACCAATATCCATCCAAGTTGCTCAGCCTTAGACTCCCAAAGACGCCTTCGCTCCATGAGGTATTCGGCTGGTTGGGCAGGCGAAGAAACGGCACCGTGCAGATCGACCAAGAGCGTATAGGCCTTCGCTGGATCGTAGTGTGTTGGCACATACACGTGATAGGGACGAGATCGCCCATCCAGCCCAGCAAATTCATAGATCGCCCATCCAACGGGCACGTCCGCAGAATATGCGATCCCCTCTCGAAGCATCCGGGCAAGAGAGGCAGCATCAACCTCCGAATTGACAAGATCATCAATAGCGAGTTCCCGTTGTTCGGGCGTTAATGCTCCGTAGAAATCTGCGAGCAGATCCGTCGCCGAAGAGTCCTCCAGATGAGCGCAGGCAGATAGGAAGAGAGCGAGAGTAATGAGCAATACACTCCAGAGCGTTCGCGTTGACATGTGGAACCCCTTTCCGGCAGTCGCCGAAGCGAGCAACAGGCTCGCGGTCGCCCCAACACCGTGATCTATCACCAACTGAGCCATCGGCCTCAAGATGACTCGGCGAATCTACGCAAGCGTAGACACCAAACAACATACGTCAGATCTGAAACTTCCCATTCTCAGAGAAGGTTTCACCATTCACTTGTACGCGGCCTCCTCTCCGAAGGTCGCATACCATGTCCCAATGAATAGCGGAGTCGTTCTGGCTTCCGGTCTCAAGGAATCCCTTTCCAAGCGCCAGATGGACTGTCCCGCCAATCTTCTCGTCAAATAACGTATCTCCCGTGAACGATTGAATGCCGCGATTGGTGCCAAACGCAAACTCCCCAACAAACTTGGCCCCCTCATCGACTTCCAACATCTCCAGAAGGAATGCCTCGTTCTTCGCTGCCGTCGCCTTGACGACCTTTCCCTTCTCGAACCAGAGACGCACATCTTCCACCTGCCTGCCTCGATAACAGGCGGGATAAGAGAACCGAATCGTTCCCTCAACAGAATCCTCGATAGGTCCCGTGAAGACCTCTCCATCAGGGAAGTTCTCACGCCCATCACAATTCTCCCAGCTGCGGCCGGCATAGGTCAAGCGCAAGTCAGTGTCCTCACCTTGAAGATGAATCTCGCTTCGCTCAGATAGCCAGTCGATCAAGCGCTGCTGCTCAAGCGAGATGGCTTTCCAGGCAGCAATTGGATCTGACTCTGCAATCAAACAAGCATCGTAAACGAAGTCTTCGTACTCGCGCAGTGACATCTCAGCCGTTTGCGCTGCCGCGTTCGTTGGATAGGCCGTTCCCACCCAACGAAGTTCTCGGCTCGCCATTCGTTCGAACAGACGGTTGTTAATGGGATGCATCGCCTTGGCGTGACGCGCCTGCTTGGATGGATCCACATTGTGTAGACGCTTGGTGTTCGCATCCGTCCAAATCGTGATGCTCGCATCTACTTCCTCGTTTGCCTGTTTCAGGAACTCAGGGTAGTAGGCTAGTTGCTCCTCAGAAGCGTGGGTATAGAATAGCTCTTGCGTTTCTTCGATCCCCAGATCAAGCCAAGGATGCCCACCCGCTTTCAGCACAGCGCGATACAGGGCAATAACCAACGGGAAGCCCTCTTGCTTCGATTCAATCTGTACCAATTGCCCTGGCTTCAGGCCGATCGAATACTGAACTAAGACATTGGCAACAGCTTCTACTCTAGGATCCAAAATATGTCTCCTTCTGTAATCATTGGAAGATCATCGATCCATCCACCGACAAAGTGCGGATGCCCCTACTATGCCTGGCAGCTAGCCAGTCGGCAATAGGATGACAAACGATGTTCCTGATTCCAATGTCGACTTCACAGCAATCGTGCCCGCGTGATTCGTGACAATCTGCTGGCAAATTGCCAGGCCAAGACCGCTTCCCC
>CAZKDW010000177.1:0-2573 GCA_964551625.1 uncultured Thermotogae bacterium
GCGATCGCCATGAGCGCGAAGACGACGACGCGTGCACCCATACCCACAAGCAGCAACGGTCGGCGGCCGATGCGATCAGCGATCTCTCCACCGATGATGCGTCCGCCTGATGCAACCAAGGCAGACGCCAACATGATGCTGCCAACCAGCGTCATCGAGACGCCCAGTTGCGTATGCATGTACAGACTGACAAAGGGCATGGCCGCGCCAAAGCCAACAGCGACAATGAGCTGAATCAGCGAAAGCATCCAGAAACGGCGATCGTATTTCCGCGCAATGGCGAACAGCCTGTTACCCAACCGCCCCATGCTCATCAGTCCCCCTTCCCATGCAACAGCTCCAAGAATTAGGCGCGATGGTACACGGTCTAGGCACGTCTCGCTCAACCGGGCAGTGACTAGGAGGCTTTGATATAGCCAATGGTCTCTAGCAGCGCGACTGCTCGCTCAATGTCGGCGATGTCAAAGATCTTCTGAAAGTCCAGAGATAGATAGGCTGTAATCTCAGGAATCGTTCGCGTGCCATTTGCCAAATTAGCCAACAGCTGCGGCGGTGCTCCATGATGGGAGAACAGCTTCTCATCCAGAAAATCGCGCTCGACTTTGGGAAGGTCCTGAATCAGCGAATAGCTCACGGGCCCCTGACGATCTCGCAAGGGTTTGGCGGATACAGGGGTCTGATCTTCGGACCGGTCAGCTTGTTTGAGAGCATGCGACAGGGCTCGATGACCTTCGCGTAGTGCCATGAGATGAGGCTCAATCGCCCAGTTCTCCTCTCCAAGCAGTGTGCTGAGGGATTCGGCACGAGCTGTCTCTATGAGCAACGCTGTATCGAGCAAGAGTTGGCGCAGCCATCCTTCAGCCGAGCGCGCCAATTGACTCGCACGCGCCAGGGATGCGTGGCTGAACGCGTGCAGCCATTCTCCAAGCAGCTCGCCTTCCTCGATAGCCCACGTGGGAAGGGCAGCGAGCACGGCAGTCAAGGTGCCTACCACCTTCAGCCTCGTAGCATCGACCTTGTCGATCGTATCCAGATCCGTGTGCCAGTAGGGATCATCGTGGCCAAGCATCGCTGATGGCACATTGACAGGAGGTGCCTGAAAGACGAGGTGGTCACTTCCGCCACTGGGCACGTCAAAGACCCAGTGCAGCACTCGGCGAGATCCCTGTGCTGCCAGGAAGCGATTGTCTTCGGCGAGCATCGCCAATAGGGGCTCGAAGCAGGCATTGAGCATCATTGGATGTGAATTGGGAATGCGGAATACACGCAGCGGCTCGCCAATGATCTCTGGCGATTGCCCAACCATGTCTAGGTTGAGTGAGAACAGCACATCTTGCAGGTTGTCGGCATTTGCCGCTGCCCAGGGGATGGCTCCGTTGAATTCAGGCACCCACAGCAGGCGGACGGTATTCGCAAGTTTCCCACGAGCTGCCAGTTTGCTGAGCACACGAGCAATCTCAACGAGCACGCCGCTGCCCGATGCATTGTCATTGGCCGATTGCGCAGGATGACATAGATGGGCTGTCAGCAATACGCTCGGGGAACTCGATTCCGCCCCTTCAACCCGTGCCTCCAGCACTTGCATGGGATTCTCAAGAAAGGCAGCATCCACCTTTCCATGGACGCGGACGGGCCCCGTCTTCAGTTGCTTTAATAACTCATCGGCAGCACGTCGAGAGATCGAAAACCCCATGGGAAGCCACGCCAGCTCGTCAGAACGAGGGAACAATCCTCCATACTGAACCAAGTCATGAGAAGGTTCTGCCCTGGCAACATCGGGATAGATGATCAGTCCGACAACGCCACTGTTCTTGAGATATTTCAGCATCGAGGCTGCGCGGCCACGACTCAACACGAACTTCCCTCGCAGGTCAAGTCCCTCAAAGCAGACCTCGGAATCGCCAGCACCGACGTGGATGATCTCGCCCTCTGCGTCACCAGCTCCCGATTGTCCCAGAATCGCCTGTTTCACAATGTCATACGATCCCAGGTTCGCAGATTTAGGATGAATCTGCTGCAAGCTGCCGGATCGAATCGTCCATCCCGGAGGACTCACCCAGCCATAGGTCTCTGTCTTCCCATCCGCTGGGAACTGGGAGATCGAGTAATCGATTCCAAGTGTTGTCAGTTCTCCTGCGACATATTGCAGAGCCTCATCATATCCAGGCGATGCTTGGATACGGTGAAATCCAGCAATATCAGCCACAGTATTCTTAGCACGAAGGCCCGAGAATTCGTCAGCAAGGAACGATAGAAGCGTATTGAGTGTCATGAAACCTCCCTGCAGGAGTGTAGCAAAGCGTTCGCCCCAGATCGACTGTGGTAACGGCCAGCAAACTGGCAGGATTGAGCGATTCAGGAATCCAAGTAGACCGACGCAATCTGCCTGCCAAAATCTGCGATCGATAAGCGCAATGCGTCAGGAGCCTGCACCTCGACCGCGCCGCCATAGCCCAGGAGCAGCGATCGTGCCTGTTCGAAGGATTCAAACTCCAAGTTCACGAGGCTTCGTCCCCTGCGCGCTGGGACCTACTTGCAATCAGTGTTTGGAGAAAAACGATACGCCCTTCGAG
>CAZKDW010000178.1:0-2551 GCA_964551625.1 uncultured Thermotogae bacterium
TGGTGATCGGTGATATCGCGTTCCCTGATGACAACGCTCAGGCCGTCTGCCGTGAGTCGGCAGACAACGATTGGGATGAGAGTGAGCATTACTGGGTTGCCAGCCGGATCATCCCTCAATTGGAGGAAGCAGGCTTCATCGTGGGGTACAAACAGATCTCGTTCTGCGGCGGTATCTATGTCCTCCAGCTAAAGGGTGTTGCGTGAATCGGCCAAACGAGGAATTCAGGCAGTTGGAGCGCATGATGTTCCGTGCTTGGCCATCGTTCGAAGCAGATGACTACGATGGCTGGGTCCTTCGATACGCTGACGGATACACGAAGCGAGCCAACTCCGTGAATCCACACTTCGGTTCATCACTCCCTCTAGCAGCGAAGATCGCGCATTGTGAATCCTACTATCGAGAACGAGGACTGCCGACGATCTTCCGATTGACGCCATTCTCACAGCCTGAAGATCTGGATAACGCACTCGCAAAGCTTGGGTACGAAACCCTCGATCCAACACTTGTCATGACCTGCTCTCTTGACGCTGTGCCAGGAGAGGAGATGGGATCGAGGGTTGTCGTATCTGGCGATGAATGGTTCAGCATCTTCGACGAGCTTCGCAAGTATGAGACATTCGATCGACGTGCCCACCGCCGGATTGTCGAGTCTGCTGAGGGAGAGCATTTCTTTGCGGTGATCGCAGATGGCGGCGATCTGCGCGCATGTGGGCTCGGTGTTCTCATCGACAATGCGATCGGACTGTTTGATCTGTTTACATCAGAAAGCCATCGCGGCCATGGTTACGGATCGTCTGTCGTTCGATCCATTCTTCAATGGGCACGGGATCGCGAGGCAAAGAAGGGTTTCCTTCAGGTGCACAGCCAGAATGCTTCCGCGCGGCGTCTTTACGCACGCCTTGGGTTCGAAGTTGCGTATCCCTATTGGTATCGCATTAAGAGATGATTGTGCTCTCTGGCAAAACTCAGAATGTAGATCCTATCTGCAGTTGATGTTCGTTAATGGACAAGGCCTCTTGACTTCGTTTCCAACTTGCTATAGGGTGCCCGACATCCAACAGGAATCGATAGGAGCTGGCATGAGCTTGAATCTAAGTCGCGTTCTTCGAACCAGCGCCCTTCTATCGGTCCTAGTCATTATTGTCGTCCTCCTACTCGGAGGGCCATGACCTGTTGGGCATAAATAACTAAGCCTAGCAAGAAGGGGCCGCCGAGACAGGGCGGCCCCTTTTTCTTTGCTTTTTGGACAGTGAACACGATACGAGAGGCACTTGGACGAAAACAGGAAAGGGAGGTGCAAGATGCGAATGACGGGAGCAGAAATTGTCTGGGAGATGTTGCGGCGAGAGGGTGTCGAGGTCGTCTTTGGGATTCCCGGCGGCGGAATCATGCACACGTACCATCCGCGCAAGGAGTTTGGCATTCACCACGTGCTCGTTCGGCATGAGCAGTCGGCAGCGCATGCCGCTGACGGCTACGCCCGAGCTTCGGGCAAGGTAGGAGTGGCCATTGCCACTTCGGGACCCGGGGCAACAAACCTCGTTACGGGAATCGCTACGGCGATGATGGACTCATCCCCCATCGTCTGTATCACTGGTCAAGTCAGCACTTCAGTTCTTGGAACAGACGCATTCCAAGAAGCCGATATAACCGGTATCACCCTGCCTATCACCAAACACAACTACCTTGTGACGGATGTAAATGAACTTGCCGTCACCATCCGCGATGCGTTCACGATCGCCCGGAGCGGTCGCCCGGGACCTGTGCTCATTGATTTGCCCTCAGACGTCCAGAAGGCTCTGACAGAGTTTGTTCCTCCAGCAGAAGAGGTCATGGACAAGGTTCAGTCGCTGCCGATGGTTGACCCGGAGACGATCGAACGAGTTGTCGAATTAATCGATCGAGCCCATCGACCCGTGATTCTCGCAGGCCAGGGTGTGCTTCAATCAGGAGCACAGCATGCGCTGGCTGCTTTTTCTGACAAAACCCAGACACCTGTCGCGGTGACCTTGCTGGGCAAGGGCTCGTTTTCTCCAACACACCCCCTCTACCTCGGGATGATGGGCATGCATGGCCACGCGACTGCCAATCATGCGATTCAAGAGGCGGATCTTCTCATTGCGCTTGGGATGCGTTTTGATGATCGAGTGATCGGAAATCCTGCGATGTATGCGCTGCAGGCGCGCAAGATTCACATTGATATTGATGCAACTGAGTTGAACAAAGTCATTCCCACGGATGTTGCCATCCTCTCTGACTTGCGCCCTGCGCTCGACGCCATTGTTGAGGCTGTTTCGCCGAGACAGCATGAAGCATGGATCGAGAGGATTGAGGGGTGGCGTGCAGGATCAAGAGAGTTTGAGACGCTACACCAGCAGCCAAACGGCTCACTTCCAGCGCCGCACATCATCCACGAGATCTTTGCTGCAACAGAAGGCAAGGCTGTGATCGTCACGGATGTTGGCCAGAACCAGATGTGGGCTGCCCAGTACTACGCCACGGACTGTGAAAGATCGTTCATCTCCTCAGGAGGCTTGGGGACGATGGG
>CAZKDW010000179.1:0-2541 GCA_964551625.1 uncultured Thermotogae bacterium
ACCCTGGGGGGTGTAGTAATTCCTATACCGGCTACTACACCCCCCAAGCACACCTCTGTCTGCGCCTGCTTGTGCCATCTTCGAAGACAGGCGTGTTGCATGACGCTACGTCCGTAGGCCTTGCTGCGTCATCCCTTGATCGTGTTGATTGAAGCTACCGCTCCCCCCACACCCGCGCCAGATGATCGTCTGGCAATCGCTCTGTAAATAGGCTAACAACGACCATCGCAACAAGACTGACAAGAATGCCAGGGATGAACCCGTGGATGCCATACGGTGAGCCAATGCCAATCCAAATGAGCGCAGAAGCAAGTCCTCCACCCATCGAGGCCAATGCGCCCCACCGCGTTGCCCGCTTCCAATACAGCCCAAACAACATGGGCCACAGACAAGTCGAGGCAATGGCAGCCCAAGAAAAGGCGGTCAGCACAAGAACAAGAGCCGGCGGGCGTAGGGCAATTGCCAGGCTGATGACACCCACCAATGCACTCACGAGACGACTGTAGCGAACGACTTGTCTCTCGCTAATCTTGTGTCCCAAGCCTTTCTGGACAACATCGCGTACTACAGCTCCCGATGTGATGATCAAAACAGAGGCGAACGTCGACATGCCTGCAGCAATCACACCCGCCAAGAAGATGGCACCGCCCCACGGCGATAGAACCGCTTTGGTCAGTGTGGGAATCGCCAAGTCCGCGTTGGCCAATTCGGGATGCAATACGCGGGCAATTGCCCCATTCAAGTACGGGAGAACGGCCATGCTGCCGCCAATCGTCGCCACAACAGTCCCCACACGCAGGACGGATACTGACTTGATGGAGTAGAACCGTACCATCAGCTGCGGCATGCCCCAGACTCCGAAACTGACAATCATTCCATAGGAGATCAGCCCGGCCCAGCCCCACTCTCCTGGCGTATTCACCAGCCCCGGGCTCATCGCCTTCAATGCCACGTTGGCGGCCGTCAATCCGCCCACTGCCTTGAGAGCGGCAAAGGTAAGCAGGATGAGGCCCAATCCCATCACCCACGCCTGAAAGAATCCCGTCCAGACAACAGCAAGATAGCCGCCAAGCGATACATACAAAATAATGATGATGCCTGAGATCAACACGCCCCAGATGTAGGGGATCTCCATCAGTCCCTCAAAGGCGCTTCCCATTCCTTTGAGAATGCTGACATTGTAGATGATGAGGAACAGCGAAATCACGAGGGCTGCCAAGACGCGGGCTTCTTTGGCCTTGAATCGTTCGGCAAGAAAGCCAGGCACTGTCATCGTTCCCAATCGCTCGGTGAACAGACGGATTCTCCGTCCTAGCACCATCCATACCAACGCGACGCCAATCAATACATTCGAGGCACCAATCCACAGGGTGGACATGCCAAATTGATATCCGAAGGCACCACCGCCAATGATGACAACCGAAGAGAAGTAAGCGGCAACAAATGACAGGGAAGTGACCCAAGGGCCCACACTACGGCCACCCAAGAAGAAATCCTCGGAGTTACGCATGCGCCTGGAGGCAATAATGCCAATGCCCAGCAGCAGCGCCATATATAAAGCCAAGACCAGGATGTAGATGCCCATTTCGCTCATTCGTCCTCCCCCTTATGGAATGCAATCATGGACCAGACGATCGCCATGAGGATGCTTCCTCCGATGACGATCCAAGCGAAAAACGTGAGCCACGGCGTTTGAAATGGACCCATAACCCTCCCCTTGTACACAGGTGAGAATAGATGGACAGGCACGAACGGTCAACTGACTACTTACTGCAGATTGACGCCATCCATCTACTGAACGAAGATGGCAACTGGAATTGGGAATCCGAGACGGGGGTGAGAAGTGAATCAGTCGATCGAAGCCGTCACAACACGCAGCATCTTCAAGACCTGGTGGCCTCTGGCTGCCAGCTGGATGCTTATGGCTCTGGAGCTTCCCGTCATCAACATTGTCATTACACGACTTATGAATCCCGAGATTCATCTCGCCGCGTATGGCAGCCTTGTCTTCCCGCTTGCCCTGCTCATTGAAGCTCCCATTATCATGTTGCTGGCTGCCTCCACTGCGCTGTGCTCAGATTGGGAGACCTATCGCAAGATTCGCCGATTCACGCATGTATTGAGTGCGTCGCTGACAGCCATTCACGCCTTGGTTGCGTTCACTCCCCTTTATGGGCTGATCGCCAGAGACATTCTATCAGCGCCAGAAGAGATTATCGGACCTGCTCGCATTGGAATGATGATTACGCTCCCCTGGACGTGGGCCATTGCCTATCGCCGATTCAACCAAGGCGTGCTGATTCGATTCGGACACTCGCTGGCTGTCGGATTGGGAACCCTCGTTCGCCTGGCGGCAGACTGCAGTGTATTGGCGATCGGCTACTTCATCGGCTCCATTCAAGGCACGGCCATTGCCTGCGCAACTATTATTGCTGGAGTGCTCTTTGAGGCATTGTATGTGGGTCTGCGCGTACGACCAGTTCTTCGAAACCAGATGCCTGAAGCTTCCGACGATCATGAACCCTTTTCCTATCGCAGTTT
>CAZKDW010000180.1:0-2497 GCA_964551625.1 uncultured Thermotogae bacterium
TACTGTGGGCCGATCTCTTCCTCTTATTAGAGAGAGCCGTTGTGTTGCATCGGCAAATCTCAGGGAGCCGAGAGATCATGATCGCAGCAGCATTCGGCATTATCGGGGCACTCTTTCTTTCGTTAGGTGTCTATCGACACTGGATTGCTGCCAAGGAGTGATGAAATGAAGAAATGGATTGCACTTTTGATGTGCACAATGCTTCTCGGAATTGGAGTCGTTGGTCTGGCTCAGGAAGTCAGCGGTGAAGGTACAGTCTCAGAAGGCGGTGGCATAGCATCGGTATTGGGCGGCAGCAGCTGGTCCTCAATGCTCATTCTGTTCGCCGTGTTCGGGGCTATTTTCTACTTCATGTTGATTCGCCCGCAGCGTAAGCGCCAAGCCAAGATGACTGAGCTCATGGGTGGGCTCAAACGTGGCGACGGCGTCGTTACAGCCGGCGGAATCCATGGCGAAATTGATTCAATCGGAGACACGGCCGTAGTCCTCACTCTTGAGGATGGCGCGAAACTGAAGGTTGCCAAGAGCAGCGTCGTACAGAAGAGAGACAAGTAAGGGAGATCGCATGGCTCATCACCACTTCACTCGGAGCGATTGGATTCGCATCGGCGTCGTCGTTGCAGTCGCCGTCGCCTCATTGATTTACGTCTATCCGTTCTGGCCATTGGACGAGGTCGTCCAACTGGGTCTGGACCTTCAGGGCGGCGTTCGCATGGTTCTCGAACCCGAGGGCATTGCAGACATGACTGACGAAACCAAGGCCGACGTCTTGGAGCAGATCATCGCGATCTTGAACAACCGTGTGAACCAATACGGACTCGCGAATCCTGAGATCCGCGTATTCGGTGGCGACCGTATTCTGGTCAATCTCCCAGGAACCACAGATCCCGAAGATGCACGCCGCCTCATCGGTCAAACGGCTATGTTGGAATTCCGCCGCGTGATCCGAGCTGGTGACAGCGCGCTCGATGAGATGATCCCTTCTTCTAGTTCTCAGGAAATCCTGCGAAATCGAGATGGGATTCCCTATATCGTCGATCGTGAGGTTCTCCTCACAGGTGCCGCATTGGCCAGCGCAGGCGTAGGAAGCTCGACGGCGCTTCAAACAAGCGGCCAGTACTACATCAAGCTCGAATTCAATCAAGAAGGCGCAGAACGTTTTGTGTCGATCATGGCGCGCATGGATGTCAATGAATTGCTAGCCATTGTCCTGGATGGCACGGTCTATAGTGCTCCGGCAATTTCTGAATCCATCAAGACTGCGGCTGCACGCGGATGGCGCGATATCGTCGATTCCACGACCATTTCAGGCGGAAGCATTGACCGTGAGGAAGCAGAGATTCTGGCGATCGCATTGCGTGCCGGTGCATTGCCTGTCGGCATCAACATCGCCGAGGAAACGACCGTTGGCCCGACGCTGGGAGCCGACTCGATTCGCCGCGGCATGATGACGATTGTCATCGGCTTCGCCCTCATCTTGATCTACATGTTCGTGTTCTATCGCGTCCTGGGATTCGTCGGGAACTTTGCCCTCATACTCAATATGCTGATCGTGTTTGCCGCCTTGAGTATCTTCGGAGCCGTGCTTACGTTGCCGGGAATCGCCGGTATCATCCTAACCATCGGTATGACCGTGGATGCCAACGTTATCGTCTTCGAGCGCGTGAAAGAAGAACGTCGCACAGGCAAATCGCCATTGGCTGCCGTACGCGCTGGCTTCGAGAAATCGATGTCCACGCTGTTTGATGCCAACATCACGACGTTGATCACTGCCGTCATCCTGCTCCTGCTCGGAACGGGCCCCATCCGTGGCTTCGCTGTTACATTGGGTATTGGCGTACTCGGAAGTCTGTTCTGCGCATTGGTTGCCAGCCGATTGTTGTTGGAGAGGGCGGGATTTGCCTCCTTCATCCCTGTCAAGGTCATCCAGGAACAGTAGAGAAGGCTAGATCGCAGAAGCGAGAATCAACTGCATCAGCGCATCATCAGGGGCGATACGCCCCTGCTTGATGCGCTGATCTAGTTTCACTCCCAATTGCAGGGCGTCGGCAAGGGGTTCGAATGTGCGCCGCTTGGCTTGACTGATGAGCCGCCTGCACAGCCAATCCTGCATCCCCATCATCGACGCAATCTCTGACTGCGGCCGCCGCTGATCCAGCAAGAGCCGCACCATTACCAATCGCGTGAAGTGGCGAATGATGCCGCCGACAATGCGGCCAGCATCCTCTCGTAATCCGGCGAGCTCACTCAGCGCTGCTGGCAGCTTGCCCTCTCCCAATCGATCATAGAATGGATAGACTGTCGCTTCCGTATGGTTGAAGCAGATCTCTTGAGACGCGGTTTCAGAAATTGGGTCGCTTCCTGCCAGTGTATTTCCTGTCAGGGCTCGCAGCTTCTCCAGCTCGTGGTGGAGAGACATCAGATCGCCGCCACACTCGGTCGCAACGGTTCGAGCGACGGCAGGAGGAAGCGTGAGGCCTGATGCGCCGATGATCTC
>CAZKDW010000181.1:0-2398 GCA_964551625.1 uncultured Thermotogae bacterium
ACGCCCAGCCCAAGTACTCCTACCAGTAGGATCGTTCCAATGATTCTTGTCTTGTTCATCATGATCTTCACTCCTTCGTTCCTGTTGTGTATCTTGTCATCGTTGCAAGAACTGTTCTCTGCAGAATTCCGTCGTACTCATGCCCGGTTTCGCTTGGCTTCTGTCGCCATCAGCGCTGCAGGAAGCAACGTCAATGCAGCAAGTCCGCTGACTCCCATGGAAAGTGCAACCAGGGCGCCCAGCGTGGCAATCGGCCCGAAGCTGGAGAAGAGCAACACAGCAAACCCTGCTGCCACGGCCACCACGTTGTAGCTAATCGCCCGGCCAGTGGTCTGAATCGTCTCACCGACTGCGGCATGTGACGTACTGCCTGCTCGAAGTTCGCGGCGGTACTTGGAAAGAAAGTGGACGGTGTAGTCGACGCCAATCCCAATCGCAATACTCGCTAACATGGTGGTCGCCGTATCCAACGGGATATTGAGCCATCCCATGATTCCGAAATTGAGGGTGATCGTGAATCCAAGCGGAATCATGCTCAGCAGGCCGAAGCGTACAGAGCGGAAGATCAGCCCCACAACAAGGGCTACGCCAAGCAAAGAAACGATCAAACTAAGGATCTGCCCGCTCACAAGGAGGTCAGTCAACACCTTGAACAAGTACGTCGAGCCGGTGACCTCCACGTCAAACTGGCCGTCAGCACTACGAACCGCCTCGTCTTCCACCTGTTGCACAAGAGCACCCAACTCTGAACTGGATAGCGATTCCATGCGTAGGACGATCCGTGCCTGCTCGTAGTTGTAGTTGACCACCCTCGCAAAATCCGAAGGATCACTCGACATCTCGTAAAGCAAGATCTCTTGTGCAACCGCGTTCCTCGTCTCCGGAATCACACGCTCAAGGGGATCGTTATCGCGGAGCGCCTCGTTAATCTGCGTTATGTAATCGGCCACAGAAGCGGTGTATCCGACTTCGGGCAGCGCGCTCGCCCAATCTTGGAACGCAAGCATGCCGTTCAACACATCGGGAGACTTGATATCGCCGTTGACGATCACCGAGAGGCTTTCCGATCCACCGAAACTGCTGTCGACGACCTCAGTTGCTTGACGGATGGAGGTCTCTGGTCGGAAGAATCGCAGTGTGTTTGTCTCCACAGCAAGTCGCGTACTGCCAACAGCCGCTAACACAAACAGGATGCTACCGATAACCAACAACGCCTTGCGCCGTTTCACAACGAAGTTCGACAACCAGGCCAATCCACGCGTAGAAAGAGTCTTCTTCGTTGTCTTTCGCGGCGTGATTTTGGGTCCACGACCGAGTTCAAGAGCGGCAGGAATGAGCGTCAGCGTAATCACCAATGCTGCCATCACTCCGAATCCGACAAACAGGCCAAACTGCATCACCTGTTGCACCGGCGATGTGCCGAGCGAGAGAAAGCCGACCAGTGTCGTGATACTCGTTAGCACAATGGCCATGCCAATGTGTTTCACCACCGTTCGAATGGCCGATCTCTTTTCCTCGCCACCCCGCAAACCGGCGTAGTAGTCAGTCAAGATGTGGATGGCGTCCGCAACTCCAATCGCGATTAACATAATCGGCAACGTGGTGCTGATCATCGCCATGGGAATTCCAAGCCAGGCCATCAGCCCAGCCGTCCAGATGACGGTTAGAAGAACAACGGCCAATGGAAGGATGACGCCAGCAACAGTTCGTAGCGAGAGATAGAGAACGAGGGCAAGAACCAAGAGTACGAACGGAATGAGCTTAACAAGGTCTCCCTTCATCGACGTTGTCATCTCGGCATTAACAGCTGGTCCGCCAGCTACATGGATATTGTCAGAATTCTCCTGCGCCTCAATGACTTCACGCAGACTGACATACACCGCGCTGTCGTCCACATCAGGAAGAAGCTCGACAACGATTCCCGCATAGAGACCGTCGCTGGAAATGACGTTGTTCACGTACATCTCTTTACCTACGACGTACGTCCGCAGATCGTCCCGCTCCACGTCGCTCTCTGGCACTGTAGGCATAAGATCTCGAACAACGAGCGTTCCCTCTTCGCCATCCATTCGCTTGGCCGTGGATAGACTGACAACCTCATCCACACCAGGAAGGCGCTGGAATGTATCAGTCAGTTCGATCACTTGCGAGAGAGTTTCCTCACTGAAGATGTCCTCACTATATACGGCAATCACCATGACATCTGTGCCACCAAACGTGTCGTTTGCCTCGTCGTAAAGCAGGCGAGCCGGATGATCGGCTGGCAGCATCGAGTCCACCGAGTTGTCAATCTGAAGCTGCGGGATCCCCGCAAGAAAGAATCCGGTGATCAAGAGAAGGATGCCGAGTGTGATCCACGGCCACCTGATGATCCATTTCGCTAGTTTGTCCATCCTAT
>CAZKDW010000182.1:0-2344 GCA_964551625.1 uncultured Thermotogae bacterium
GCCAACGGTGGTGCATGCTTGTCCAAATGGCGAAGGCGTCGCCTTCGACCTCAAGCGACATGATTGATTTAGACAGCAACGAGCCAAAGGCCACAATCAGACAGGCGATGCCGTCATTCAAAAGGTTCCATGACTCTGCGAAGTGTGTACTATGAGGTTGTGAGGATGGGCTCCGAATGTGTGAAGAACAGTGAGTGTTCAAGTAACGATGTCCTTGGCCAACCCTGTTGCACGAGTGATGGACTTGGTTCATCAACGACGAGGCATCTACAATAAGACGCAAGGAGGGTCGTGGCGCATAGAAAGAACTGAAGGCAGGGTCTCCCCTGCTGATTGTTCTTGGCATCGTGGCGATTGGCTACATCCCATCACCGTAGGAGGTTCCATTGCTGCCGACTCCAGTTTCATGGCTCAAGAAGATCCTGGCGATTCTGAAGTCAAATTTATCTCCAAATCAGATTGGCTTCGCGTTCGTGTTGGGGATCTTTGCCGGTCTGCCGCCCGTAGGGTTACACATTCTGATACCCAGTACGCTGGCCCTTCTATTTCGCTGCTCGTTCCGTGCTTTCTTGATCTCCATGGGCCTATTCAAACTGATTTCTCTCGCCCTTGCCCCAATTGCACTTGCTCTCGGGAAGTGGCTATTGGATACGCAGCGTGGATTGGATCGCGTTTGGCGCTGGATATTCCATCTACCTGTCATCGCTCCGATGGGATATGCCCGCTATATCCTGATGGGCAGCCTGGTTCTGGCGCTGCTATTGGCGATTCCCATCTTTTTCATGATCCGACTGCTGGTACAGCGATACCGGGAGTCATTCAGCACATGGGTGTCAGGTTGGTCGTTTTCACGCAGGCTGAAAGGGAAGCGGGGCGTTGGATTACTGCGGAAGTTTCTCGCGGGAGGAGAGGCCAAGTATGAGGTTACGCCTCCGCCGAGAGGACTATTTCGATTCATTCGGCGAGAGATGCTCATTGGATTGCCGGTGTTGTATGCGATGGCCTACCTTGTCGCAGCCCTTGTCATCCCCTTCTTTGCGGGGACGCTGGCCACATCGACAGCTTCCTTGATGGTGGGCTCTGAAGTGGCTGTGTCTGATTCAAGCTTCAACTTGTTCACCGGTGGGCTGACACTGACTGACTTCACCGTTCAGGATCCCAAGGTGCCCGAGGAGAATCTGATCTCCATTCCAGCACTAGAGTTCGATGCGGGCATGCTCCCCATGCTCTCCAAGCGCATGGTGTTCAATTCCGTCGTGATCGCAGATGCGGAATTGCATGTGAAGCGCGAAGCGGATGGCACGCTGAATATTGATAATGCCTCCTCTGGCTGGGATGCGACCGGGTACCTCGAGTGGGCAGCTCAATATGCGGATCAGGTCGATTGGCTGGGATTGCTTCGACATCTCTTTGACTACCTAGGGCAGTGGAATCCGCTGGCTTACAGAGATGATGCCTATGCCGCGTACGGCGGAGGGCGGACTTTCCCTGACTACGAACCTCCACTGACCGTTGAACGATTGGAGATCGGGCGGATTCTCATTTCAATGACGGATGAAATAGCGCCGGAGACTGAAGGTCTGCTGCCTCCGATCACGCTGTTCGAAGTGGAGGTTTCAAATCTGGCATTTCCAGCTTCATCACGAACTGAGCCGATTCGTCTGTCGTTGCGCGGGCGATGGGGGGATGATCCCGATTCTGGGTTCGAAGTGACGGCAACCTTCACTGAATCAGACAATGGATTGGCGAGCTCTTATGAGTTCGCCATGAAGCGCATCGATCTTCCGCGGTTGGCGCGTCTCTATGCGACGACATTGCCCGTGCGGATTAGGTCAGGACTGGCATCGGTTTCTGGCTCGATTCTCCTTGAAGGAGGTAACGCAACAGGAGTAGCGTCATTCCTGCTCGAGGAATTCGAGCTCGATCCGAACTCGGATCGGCCGCTATTCGGGCTGCCTGCTGGGACATCGGCTCAAGTGATCGAAGGCATCAATCTCTATGCTGCGGAAATCCCGATCGTGTTTGGTGCTGCTATTGGAGGGCCGTCTGATGCGCCGCAATTGGATTGGGAGGTTGCTTTGCTGGAAGTCGCTCGCGAAGGCTTGATGATGGCGGGCAGGCGGGAGCTAAATCGAACCATCGAGGATCTCGGCATTCGCATTGACGGTCTCGGAGGCGTTGAGGCGATCATTCTCGACCCAAGCTTCGAGGCTGTACAGCAGCAGACAGAAGCTGCAGCGCGTACGATCATTGAAGACGTGGCGGATGGCCTCCTTCAGAATATTCCCATCATCGGCGACCTGGCAGGAGACGAGACTGAAGAGGGGCCAGGCGATGGGGCGCA
>CAZKDW010000183.1:0-2339 GCA_964551625.1 uncultured Thermotogae bacterium
CCACGGCCACGATGGCCGGCTACGGCCACTTCTACGTGAAATTCTTTCTTATGCTCGCGGCCTTTGGTGTCCATGATGCTGTATTGCGGTCGACATCCGAATTGCCGCTGTGCAGTTTCTTGGAGCAGGCTCTTGTAGTCGCCTGTCGTCGATTGCTCCATCATGAACCGCCCGATGTCTTCTTCCAAACATCGAATCACAAACTTGGCAGCAAATGGAAAGCCGCGTTCCAAGTATAGGACGGCAATGAAGGCCTCAAAAGCGTTGCCACGGTTGTTTGGACGCTCGCGGCCACGATTTGCTTCTTCGCCTTTGCCTAGCCTAAGATACTTCTCTAGTTCCAGTTCTGCTGCTTTTTCGGCCAAGAGCGGACGGCTCACGGCAACGGATTTCACTTTGGTCAGTTGCCCTTCATCATCATTGGGGTACTGCCGAAATAGAAAACTGGTGACGGCAAGATCGATGACGGCATCTCCCAAGAACTCTAGGCGCTCGTTTGAGCCTCGCGGATCTCCGGTTTCGTTGGAATAGGAACTGTGTAGGAAGGCAACTTCTAGGATTTCAGGCGGAATTCGTAGATGCAGTTTCTTTGCCAATTCTTCGATCGGTCGATGAGTCATAACTATGCATTTCCTCGGGCGGGTGCCTGGAATCTTGGGTTGGCATCCGTTGTTTGTTTGTTCATAGCATGATAGTTGATACGCGAGACAACCGCTACTCGCCTGCTCAACAAAGCCGGGGTCTGCGGGGAGCTCTCCTTCCTGAACGAAGTACAATCCTAGCTCGGGCCTCTGGCAGACTGGACATGCCAACTTCGTGTCCTTACCATCCAATGGTCATGAACAGGAGGAGCGGATGATACGTGTCCCTACGCAAGGTCGGTATGCGCTACGAGCAATGATCGATATTGGGCTCCATCAGGATCGTGGTCCCGTGCTGCGCCAGGATATCGCCACCAGGCAAGAGATTTCCGCAAACTATGTGGCGCAGATTTTCCGCAAACTGACGTCTGCCAAGCTGCTTCTCGGCATCAAGGGACCTGGCGGCGGCTACAAACTCGCCAAGCCATGTGAAGACATCCGTGCCAGCGATATCCTCCAAGCGATCGAAGGCCCCATCGCCCTCGTTCACTGTGTAATGAACGAGGATGATGGCAAGCCGTGTGCTCGGACCGTCCATTGTGCGACACATCGTTTGTGGTCTAGATTATCACTCACGATGAAGGACTATCTGGATTCAGTCACGCTCAAGGATCTGATGGATGAATCCCTCGAACTAGACCCACGCCACGCTGACTAGCTCCCCTTCGTGGACTTAGTCGAGGTAATTCCAGTCTTCGGGATCCTCAATCACAATGGCCAGATGGGGGGAGACCTCCACTGTGCCGCGCACTTCGACTAATCGCCCAATACTGCCGCCATCAAGCACATGATCCAAGGCATCATCTATAAGTTCTACACCAATTACGCCTGTACCGTCTTCCAGTGAGAACGTGCATCCACTAATACACTGGGTGACGATCGTTCCGCGAACCACGACAGCCTTGTTGGAATAGGCAGCCGCATTGGCAAACAACTCATCGAGCGAATCGACGACAATCGGGCCGAAGTCAGCTGCTGGCTGATTGTTATTTTGGACTGTCTCTGCTACTTGGATAGGGGCGGGCGTGTTGACCTGCGCAGCAGCAGGCGATGTCGCAACCGTATCTAGCCCTGAGCCCTTTGCCGCTGTCACCGCGACTGCCTGCGGCTCATTGCCGCCAGCAAAGATGACGCCCGCTACAATTCCTATCCCCACTACAATTACCGCTCCGAGTACCCAAATCGCCTTCGTCATGAGATCCTCCCATCGAGAACGTGAATCATGGTCTTAGCCTTCTCCGCAACTGTTTCGTCATGCGTCACGATGACAACACCCAAGTTCTTCTCGCCATTGAGCGCCATCAGCATGTCCAGCACATTTTGGCCTGTCTTTGTATCGAGCGATCCCGTCGGTTCGTCGGCCAGCACAATGCTTGGAGCGTTTGCTAATGCGCGCGCAATGGCGACGCGTTGCTGCTCTCCGCCTGATAGCTGTGCTGGATAAGAGCGTAGTTTGCTTCCTAATCCCACGGTCTCTAGCGCAGCCGCTGCCTTCGTTCTGCCTTCCTTGACCCCTGCCAGTTGCATGGGAAGCAGCACATTTTGCAGCGCCGTCATCGAGGCATTGAGAAAGTACTGCTGGAACACAAACCCAATGTGATCGCGCCGAATGCGGCTCATCTGTCGATCAGAAAGACTAGTAATGGGCCGATCATCGACTCTCACTTCGCCCGCAGTTGGCTTGTCCAGACATCCAAA
>CAZKDW010000184.1:0-2275 GCA_964551625.1 uncultured Thermotogae bacterium
TCTCTGTGAAGTTGACGCCACACCTTGCGAGCCCCGTAGAGTTTGCGACTCTTGTCCCACACCCGTTCGATTTGTTTGCACAGAACGGCGTCACGGCGAACGCGTGCTGGTATCCGCGAGGGATCAGCTTGGCGCGCCTTCTGTTCGTAGTAAGTCGACGGGGCGATCGGCAGTTCTGCGCAGATCGGCTCGACCCCGTAGTCTTCTCGATGATCATCAACGAATGCTGTCATCGCTTCGGTTTCCGGTCGAGCTCCGCTTGGGCGAAAAAAGCTGCTGCCTTGCGAAGGATCTCGTTTGTCCTCCGAAGCTCACGGATCTCCCGCTCAAGTTCCTTGGTTCGGGCTCGCTCATCGCTGGTTAGACCACCACGTCGACCTGTATCGATCTCAGTGCGACGCACCCACTTACGGAGCGTCTCCGGAGTGCAGCCAATCTTGGTCGCGATCGAGACGATTGTTGACCACTGAGAGCTGTGCTCATGCTCGTGCTCCGACACCATCCGAACTGCACGTTCTCTTACCTCTGGCGAATACCTCATTGCTCTTGTCATGACTCCATCCTCTCAAACTTCGGAGTCTCCGGCAATCCCGGGGCGGTTCAGACTCCAAGGCAGTTGATGTGGTCAGCCAGAACGCGACTGCTTCGAAAGAAGCGATAACCCATCTAGAGGTGAGCTATGCCTGAAAGCCAAGCAGATAAACAACCAGTTGTTCTCGAAGATTCGAATCTCAAGACCGTGTTTGTCGACAGCCTCAGAATTGAAACCAGAGCTGACGGCCTGCATCTCGTACGCCTCTTCGCATCTCTTCCGGAGGGATGGTCTGAGCAAGCAAGACTCATGATCTCGGATGCTGCCCTCAACGCCATGCTGAAGGTGCTGAGCAAGCACTGCGCGTCATGGCTCAAGGACAACAGCAACCCGGAAGAGCCCAGCAAAGATTAGGCTCAACTTGATAGGCTGACTCCCGCCTCGGCGACTGCCCAGGAACGCTACGACCCAAGGCTGGCATGTCGATGGTCAACGAGGCGTTCGCGGTCAGATCTTTGGCATTTACGGCAAACCGCAATCGATCGTGCACATTTTTCGACCAATCAACCTGCGACGAGCCGGAAGTAGTTGTGTGGATTGCTTGCAGGAGCAGCGAAATTCTTTTACCAATCCATCTCACCGTTGAGGCTCAATGGATCGGGCTTCTTCGGGTGAATGTCTGGCAACGGCAACTCGATGGATATGACGCTTCGAGTTGCTTGAGAGAAAGGGGTAAACCGTGGGGCCCCCTTTCTCTTAGTTGGAGAGCAAGAGCTGTTTGGGTTTCTGCAACGTCTTCCCAAAAGAAAAGGGACCATCAAGATGATGGCCCCTTTGATATGCTGCAAAGCTGAACGCTACTACTGTGCATTTGCCATCGGCAACTCGCCGGAATGGTCGCCGCGAGTTGCTACGAGAAACGGGGCCGCGGTTGCGGCCCCGTTCTCGTGTTTGATGAGCTATTGAACTCACTGAGTGATAGCTACTCGGCGAGCTTCTTATACGTCTGATACCTCTCAGCAGATATTCTGGTAACTCTCAGCTGCGCTTCGAGTTCCTTATGAGAAACGGGGCCGCTGTGCGACCCCGTTCTCTATGCTTCAACAAATGACTAGATGCTGTTACTCAGCTTCTGCCATTTTCTTGTAGGCCTCGTAGCGTTCTTTGTACTCGGTCTCCAATTGCGCATGCAGCTTCTTAGCCTCTTCTGGGGAATGTGGCAACTCGATGGATAGTCCGCTTCGAGTTGCTTGAGAGAAAGGGGAAAACCTGGGGAGCCCCTTTCTCTTGGTTGGATAGCAAGAGCTGTTTGGATTTCTGCAATGTCTTTCCAGGAGTGGCAAAAGAAACGGGGCCGCAGTTGCGACCCCGTTCATATGCTTCGTCGATAGCAGAGACGCTATGCGTCTTCCGCCATCTTCTTGTAAGTCTGATATCGCTCAGCATATTCGGCTTCAAGCTGCGCGTGAAGCCGTTTTGCCTCTTCTGGGAAGGTTTGGTGGAGGCTTGCGTACCTTACCTCACCCATGAGGAATTCTTGGAAGTCGCCGGCTGGCTCTTTGGAGTCGAGCTGGAAGGGGTTTTTGCCTTCGTCAGCGACCCGCGGGTCGAAGCGGTAGAGCGGCCAGTAGCCTGTCTCGACGGCGAGCTTCTCTTCCAGCTGCGTCTTGCCCATGCCCTTTTTCAAGCCTTGGTTGATGCAGGGGCTGTAGGCGAGGATAACGGACGGACCAGGATAGGACT
>CAZKDW010000185.1:0-2271 GCA_964551625.1 uncultured Thermotogae bacterium
GTGCGACGTTCTTAAACGAACCGATACTTGCACCCAAGACCGAGCTAGAGAATTCGGAGAAGTCACAAACGAACGGGTGCTGTGAACCGCTGCATCTAGGATGAGCCCAGAGAACGCAAAGCGTTCTCAAACGAACCGCTGTTGTGCACGGAGCCTCGCACACGTGATAAGCCCAGAGAACGCGAAGCGTTCTCCAACGAACCGATGCTTGCATCGGTTCGCGTTGGCGGCTACTTGTGAATCGTCTTCATGAACTCGGTGATCTCAGGCATGCCGCCTTGGAAAACGAGGTAGCCGTCGTAAGGCTCGCGTTCGGTGATTTCTCCACATACGGGTGTGAGCATGATGTCGCGGACGCGCTCCAAGTCGTCTGTCTGTCCCAATGCCCATGATAGCTTCACATAAGCAACTTCAGGTAGCATGTTCTCTGCCGGAATGATGCCCTTGGACATCAGGTCTCGGCCTGTGTCGTACACAAACATGTGGACGAAGCCCCATAACGTCTGAACGGTCATGTAGATGGCAACGCCTGCGGCAGTGGCTCTTTCGATGGCTGGGTAGATGGGTTTATTGACGTGGCCCAGCCCCGTTCCAGCAATGACGATCCCCTTGTATCCCTTTTCTACAACGCCGTCGATGATGTCGGGATGCATGTTGGGATAGTAGTACACCATGGTGACGCGCTCTTCGAACACGGCATTGATATCCACATGTCGATCGTCGCGCCGGTGTTGATAATCCTGCCTCAACGGCACCACACCATCGGCAGTGACTGTTGCCAGGGGAATATCACCGATCGTCCGGAACGTCGATCGATACGAGGAGTGCATCTTTCGCACGCGTGTTCCTCGATGCAGCAATCCATACTCATCCGAAGTCGGGCCGAACATACATACCATGACTTCGGCAATATCGGATGTGGCTGCAGCCGTGGTGGCGTGAATGAGATTCAAGGCTGCATCAGACGATGGGCGATCTGAAGACCGCTGAGATCCGACAATAACAATGGGGATGGGGGAATTCTGCACCATGAAGGCGAGGATACTGGCTGTGTGATGCATGGTGTCTGTCCCATGCCCAATGACGATCCCGTCTACCCCTTTTTCGATCTCTTCTTTGATCGCGTTGGCTAGGGTGATGTATTGGTGTGGCCCCATGTTTTCTGAGAACACACCGAACAGCTTCTGTGTAGTGAGATTGCAGATATCTGCTAACTCGGGGACCGCTCCATACAACTCGCCTGGTGAAAACGCAGGGATCACAGCACCCGTTCGATAATCAAGGCGCGACGCGATGGTACCACCGGTGCCCAACAGCGTGACGTTGGGCTTCTCTGGCGAGAATGGGAATTCCTTCTCCGGAATCTGGTAATGCGCTTCTTTGGATCCTAGCACCGTCGCACTGGTGATCGTTCGAATGTCGAGGCCCACGTTGTAGCCGGTTGCCAGCTTGAGGACGACGTGGCGCGAATCATCGAATTCGGATCGTGGGAGGATGATGCCCCGAAACTCTCCGCGCGTGGTCTTGAGGATAACGTCATCCCAAACGCTCACCGCAAACTTCTGAAGGGCGTCCAAGGACTCGCCGCGATACCCCTTCGTCTTTTCGTCGCTCACTGGGCGCCTCCTTCCTCAATCTGTCGAGCCAGAACTGCGAGTGACATATTCCCTATCGCGCAATGACGCAGCTTTCCCATGACCCAATTACGCCGAGCATGGGTTGGGTCTCTCCGTCGTTTCTGTTTGAACGCCTCCAAGAGGTCGGGAATTCTGCTCAAAATGTCTGACTCAGAAGCGGCCGAGTAACCAACGAGATTAAGGAGCTCGTCAACGTTCGCTTCTGGATGAGCAAATGCAGCGGGCAGCAGTGTCTTGAGTAACTCCATCGTGAGGCCCCGCTGACGAATCTCAACAACCAGATCGAGAATCCATTCCCCGTCTCCTGGATGATCCCCACTGACAGATCGCAATGTATGTCCAAGCAGTGTGCCTGCAAACGTTGGATCGATGCCTTGCTCATTCACCAGCTTCTCTAGTAACGGGAACAGCGTGCGCTTAAGGATGAGGGGTTGGCAGTCGGCGGGGACCTTCCAATCCTGCATCTGTTTTCTGCAATGGCTAATGCTATAGGGTAGCGCAGCTCGAATCTGTTCGATGGCTTCTTCATCAATGGGGATGGGTGCTGAATCCGTATCAGGATACATGCGGTCTGCGCCAGGCAGCACGCGCTCGAACAGTGTGGTGCCGTCAGTCAATGCCTTGCGCGTTTCAT
>CAZKDW010000186.1:0-2217 GCA_964551625.1 uncultured Thermotogae bacterium
TTCATCTGCCAACAGGTGCGCCTCATAACATTCGCGATGTTATTTGAATTGACTCAGCATGTATAATCTGATAGCGTAGGAACTGAAGCGAAACCTCCAGGCGCGTGATCAGGGGATTTTCTCGCATCGAGGGGCTGATTAGCTTCCGTTGGTACGTTGCGGCAATCCTCAGCCCCTCGACCTCCTCTGTAACAGTCTAGTGCAATTGTGATCCTGGGATCGCTCGTGCGTCCTTCATTCACCATTCGATTTGCAGCGTGACAACGAGCTGATCCAGCTCTCTGTCTTCGAGATCAAGATCCCCCTCGATGGAAATGGAGAATGATTCGCCTGGTTCATACGCAAGCTCAAAGAGCGCTCGGCCGAGATGAGCCTCTGTCCATAGAAAGACCAGTTCGAGGGAGACTTCTCCGCAAGCAGCAAGATCAATTGCAGCATCTGCTTGAAGTTCAAGCCAATAGGCTTTGGCAATCCATTGGGATGGATCAAAGATGGCTGTTATTTCAAATCCCCATTCCTCAATATCGTAATCAAGAACTGCTTCGGTGATTGTGAGAGGGAGAAGATGTGGCGCATTTGGAAATTCCCCTTCAAATTCGAGATCGAGAGATGCCGAGCACAAAAAAGTCTCCAGAATGACTGCAGGAGTTAGCTCCACGGTAGTCTTCTCGGCTGTTCGTGTGAACTCAAGATCAAACGTACACCAGGGGATTCTAGCCAGAGTGAGATCCGAAAGCTCCACAACCCATTCGTCGAATCCGTCATTGTCGATGGTGATCTCGATATCAGTATCTGCTCCACACCAGTCGAAGCTAAGATCTACATTCGCGTCGTAAAAAGTTAGACTACAACTGTCAGATGGTGCGCGCAACCTGGCGGACATATCGATTTCAAGCGTATCTCCTTCATGTTCGAATTTGAGCACGACCCAGTCTGTGGTTCGCGTAAGTTTCGTTGTTGCAGTGAGGACCAGATCAGCCGATTCCCATTCAACCTTGTTGATCCAATCTCTGAATCGATTCTTGTAGGGTTCGAATCGAAGATCTGATTCGATACTGAAATCGCCGAATTCGGTTTCGACGCAAATGTCTTGTTTCACCCATTCGTCGTCCTCAAAGACTGAGCGTGTCTTGGCAATCCAGGCATCAATGGCAATCTCAACTGTGAAATCGATCTCTGCTGACAATATTGGCATTTGAGGAGAGACGGAGATGGACGATTCCCATTCTCCTGAGAGGACGATTTCCCCATGCCCCACACACGGCAAGATGAGAAATGAAAGCAGGACAAGGAGGGAAGCAGACACTCTCTTGCGTGCGGGCATAATATCCAATTCGGCAGAGATCACTAGATAGCGCATCTGTGAAGAGAGGATAAGACAGGATGAGCTCGGATACAAATCCTGCGGACACAGCTAAGGTCAGGATGAATATCTTGAAGAATTCGTTGGCATGGAGACTTGCTTGAGGATTCCCAGTGCGCTCCCCCTTCTCTTTCAACGATATGTTGGGGGTTGTACGTTTCCAACGATATCGGTATTAGCCATCATTAGGAGTAAGCATCACTCATCACATAGGCAACGAACAAGGCAAATCGAAGGTGCGTTGAATACGCTAGAAATTAAGCTACAAATCAACTTGGGGGAGATCGGCGCTTTCGGTAGGACGATAAACGTGGCGCTTGTCCTTGCATTACAGGGGGGATTACGAGGCTGGAGTTTCAACACGCAAGGAAAGTCAGATCATTGAGACGCTCGTGACGAACACACATGTGAAGACGGCCATGTGATGAGTGTGGTTGTACTGACCGTTGAAGGGATCAGCGATCATAAATTCCGCAAGGTGCTTGCCGTAGATGTACCCCCGGGAGAAGGCAAATCGAGTTGGGAAGAGATCTTACGAGGCCTGATCAAGCGGGGGCTAGATCCCTCCAAGGTCGCCTGGGTAACCTCTGACGACTATCTTGGGTTGCGTGCTACCTTCCAGAAATTCCTTCCACATGCAGTTTGGCAGCGATGTCAAGCACACTACTGGCGAAACGCTAGAGACAAGGTTTCACGGGGGCTTACAGTGAGGCTCACGATCAGTTGCGTAATAGGTTCGCTACTGTGATTGGTGAGGAAGCGCAGCGGAGAGCACAAAAGATGATCGATCAGTGGATCAGTCGCGTTCCAGCACTCGCCGAGAGGCCAGACGAAACGATGAAACGACCTTCGGC
>CAZKDW010000187.1:0-2210 GCA_964551625.1 uncultured Thermotogae bacterium
TTTTGCGCCGTAAAGGCACATGAGCTACAGTTGCGTTTGTGGGGAGCTCATCACTGGGCTGAGAGGAGGATCACCTCGACCCGTTGAACCTGATCTGGGTAATGCCAGCGCAGGGAGTGTCAACGAGTTCTGCTGTGCTGCCGTCAATGTTGACATCGGCACAGCAAACGGATTCGCACCGTCCAACTCTCGATCCAAATGCCGTTGACTTCCCTCGTGAGGGCAATGACACAACGAATCATTCTGATTCTGGCAAATGGCGATTGGGATATGGGAAATGATCTCGCGCGAGTTCAGAAGCTGGCAGAAAGCGCAGATCATATCGTAGCAACTGACGGTGCATTGGATCATGCCGTCGACTGTGATATCCCCGTCCACACGTTGATTGGGGACCTGGACTCCCTTTCAGATCCGACTCATCTCGAAGAGCGATTTCCCGATCTAGAAATCCTCCGGTATCCGGAAGAGAAAGATTGGACAGATTTGGAGTTGGCCATCGACTGGGCTCTGGAACGCAAACCGCCCTCCATCGTCGTGTATGGGGCCGCAGGTGGGCGCATCGATCACACCATGGCCAATCTTGCACTGCTTGAAAAGGGGCTACACACGGGCATTCCGATTGAGATGATCTCGGGAAATGAATCGGTTCGCCTGCTCCAAGGCAACCTGTCTCTAGAAAATGCGTCGATGGGAGATCGCGTTTCGCTCCTTCCCATCTCATTGTTCTGCACAGTGAGCACGCAAGGGCTGAAATACGCACTCGACAGCGAGAAACTGTTCCGCGGCCAAGGTCGTGGTATCTCCAACGTCGTGACCGGATTGCCAGCCAGTGTCATCGTGGAATCGGGCGTGTTGGCTGTTGTGCATGCAGCTGAATCACCTGAAGATACGTAGGATAGCTATGGACCGCGACATCCGTCAGACTATCTCAGCATGGGGACAGCGGGAATCCGTTCGCTGGGTTCTGAGCCTGGCCGTCTTCTTCGCGCTTTGGGTTGCCATCATTTGGATCTTTCGATTTCCTGAATATATCCTGCCATCGCCTGCAGCTGTAGGCCGGATCCTTTGGACAGACGCCGCTGTGCTATTCGCACATGCACGAATGACAATCTTCGAGACTGTGATAGGCTTTGCGCTTGCGTTGCTGATCGGGATCGCCGTTGCCCTGGCCATGCATTCATCAAAGGCCCTGCGCTATCTGACCTATCCCCACCTCGTCTTGCTACAAGCGATCCCGCTGATTGCCGTCGCCCCGATCCTGCTCGTCTGGTTCGGATTTGGCCCTTTGGCAAAGATCCTTGTCGTCGCCTTTGTCTGCTTCTTCCCCATTGCCGTGAATGCATTCGAGGGGTTTCGATCTGTCGATCCGTCCTATCGTGAATTACTGGACACCTTCGGCGCGTCGCGTTGGGCACGTTATCGCCACCTTTATGTGCCCGCCAGCGTGCCTGGGATTCTCTCTGGCGCCAAGATCGCCGCAACCTACAGCGTTCTTGGGGCTGTTATTGGCGAATGGCTGGGTGGGTCAAGGGGAATTGGTGTGTACATGACGCGAGCCCAGCGATCGTTTCGCAATGATCGCTTGTTCGCTGCCATCGTTATTGTGATGGTGCTGAGTTTGGGACTGTTCAAGATTGTCGAATTCGTCGGCGAACGACTGACGCCATGGATGAGGAGGAAACGGTATGAGTAAGCGTATGAGTAGGTTTGTTCTTGCAGTCTGCTGGGTGATCGTCATCTCGCTAAACGTAATGGCTGAAGACGTTATCAGAATCGCGCTCGATTGGACGCCAAACACCAATCATAGCGGCATCATCGTCGCGCAACAGTTGGGATATTTCGCTGAAGAAGGCCTGAGTGTAGAGATCGTTCAGCCAGGCCCCACCATGTCCATTCAGCTGGCAGTCAGCGGACAATGCGAGTTTGCGGTTTCGATGCAGGAGTACGTCACCATGGCGCGCGCGCAGGATATCCCCATCGTCTCGATCGCAGCGGTCTTTCCACACAACACATCGGGATTCGCGGCATCGACAGACCTGGGGATTCTTCAGCCAGCGGATTTCGAGAACATGCGCTATGGAGGATGGGGAAGCGATTTGGAGTCTGTCATGATTCGGACAGTCATGGATCTGCATGGCGGCGACTTCGACACAGTTGAGATGTTCAATCTGGGCATGCTCGATTTCGTCACCGCCATCGAGCGTGATTTC
>CAZKDW010000188.1:0-2190 GCA_964551625.1 uncultured Thermotogae bacterium
AGTCGCTGATTACAGAAACCTCCCCGTTAACAGCCAAGCCGTGTCTGTTTGTTGCCAATGTGTCTGACATTGTGCCAAGCGGAGATTCTGACGAATCCTTACAGCTCTCAGCTATCGAGGCGATCGCCAAAGAGCAGGGATCGCCCGTCGTGCCCATTCACGGGCGACTCGAGGCCGAAGTTGGCGAAGTAGCCACCACTCCCGAAGAACGCACAGCCTATCTCGGGCAGTACGGCCTGGAGCAAACGGGATTGGATCTTCTCGTCAGGGCAGGCTACGACCTATTGAATCTAGTCACATTCTTCACATTCGAAGGACCTGAGGTGCGCGCCTGGACCGTACCTGCTGGCACAGCGGCTCCAGATGCCGGAGCGAGAATCCATTCTGACTTTGCCGATCGATTCGTACTTGCAGAAATCATGTCCCTGGATGAACTCGTCGAGGCAGGCTCAGAGAAGCCGCTGCGCGAGGCAGGACAGGTACGCCGTGCGGGGCATGATTACGTTGTCTCCGATGGAGACGTCATCCACTTCGTATCCGCATGATGCCCTCTGTCTTATCCTGGGATGATCCCACTACGGGTGACACTATCGAGATGGCGTTGGAGACAGGGCAAACCCTCATCTTCCCGACAGACACGGTGTATGGCATCGGAGGCAATCCGTGGGACGAGCGAACGCTAAACCATGTGCGCAGGCTGAAAAACCGAACGCCCGAACAGCCATTCACCCTGCATCTATGGCACATCTCCGAGATCGAAACCTACACACAGTGCACGCCAGCAATGCTGCGAATCATTGCCCAACTCTTACCAGGACCCTACACCCTTCTGCTCCCGGCTAGCCCGAAAGCCCCTCGCTCTGCCATTCTTGATGGAAAGGTAGGCGTGCGTGTACCCGACCATCCATTCTTCACATCCGTCTTGAGACGACCCGTATTTGCCACATCTGTGAATCGCCACGACGCCCCTCCGCTCAACGACGTCGCAGACATTATCGAGACCTTCACAGAAGTCGATTTGATCATCACCGGCACTGTCGCTGGCGAATCGTCCGCGATTCTTGATCTCACACAGATGCCCTATCGCGTATTGCGGGGGGACGTTCCCGAAGCAATAGCTCGGCAATTAGAGCAGGAATAGGCAGGCCACGCCGCCAACAGCCAGCGCGGTTCCCATCACAGCCCTCGCCGTCACCTTCTCCTTCAGGATGAAGTACGAGTACGCGAGCAAGAGCACGGGAGGAAGCGCCATCAGCGTCGATGCAACGCCAATTTGAGCCTTGGCCAATGCCACCATGGAGAGCGTCACGCCAACAAAGGGTCCGGCAATGGCTCCTCCGATCATGGTCAAGGAGGCCTTGCGGTCGCGGAAGACAGCAAAGTCCTTCTTCCATCGTCCGCCAAAGAATGCCGTAAGCCAGACGGCAACCGTTGCAGCCAGGATCTGAATAACATTCGCTGACAGTGCCGGAAAGCCGCCACCCAAGCCTTGCTTAGACAGAATGTAGCGTAGCGACTGCGTCCCGACAGTTCCCAATGCAAAGAGTACGCCGAGCAAGATTCGTTTACGTTCAGCTGGCTCTTCTCCCACCTGGCGAGCTGAGATGACCAAACCGATTCCCGCCACAATGATTCCGGCAGACGCCATCTGAATGAATGTAAGCTGCTCGCCAAAGATGCCCCATGCCAAGAGCGCACTAAACACGGGGATGAGGGCCGTAACAAGCGATGTGCGGTGCGCGCCTAGATACAATAGAGCACGGAACAAGAAGGCATCCGAGATCGCAAACCCGATCACGCCAGACAACGTCAGCCATCCCCAACGAGATAGATCTGCGCCAAATGGCAACGGTGTTCGATAAACGACCCAATGCACAATCAGCAGCAGCATGATGGCAATGGTCAGCCGCCACCGATTGAGCCATTTGGGGCCTGCAAGCCTCACGGCAACCGCGAAGAAGAGATAACTGGCTGTCCAACAACAAGCCGTGGCGAGGGCCGACAGTTCGCCTAGGTGTCCTGAGAACATGAGGATCGCTAGGCCCGATGCAAGGGCATGAAACGCGCTACGAAATGCCGCAGCGGTCCTGCACCTTCTGTCAGTCGATAGCCAGGCAACGATTGAGCCTTAGCGACCACGGATTCCGCAGCATCGATCACAACATCGAAGTGCTCGCGCATGTACATGCG
>CAZKDW010000189.1:0-2189 GCA_964551625.1 uncultured Thermotogae bacterium
CATCCACTTCCTCAGCAGCCTAAATCGTTACATGCGGCGGATGCATGGTAGACTGACAGTCAAGCCGATGCCTCAGTCAGAGGATATTGGGAGGTCGAGAGGGGGGTATGTGAAGGGAAAAGTGAGAGTTGGCGCCATTGATATGGGAACGACGGGCGTTCGCTTTGCGGTATTCGACGAACAAGCAAGCCCTGTGGCATCGTCATATCGGGAGTTGCCGCTGGCAACGCCGCACCCGGGATGGGTTGAGCAGGATCCTGAGATTCTCCTAGCAGCTACACAGACCGTCATGAATGAGGTTCTCAGCCAACACCCTGACGCTGCAGCCACACTTGCCGGGATTGGGCTGACCAATCAACGCGAGACCGTTGTGGTTTGGGATCGAAAGACAGGTCGGCCTCTGTACCCTGCCATTGTCTGGCAAGACAGACGAACTGCGAAGCGTTGCAGTGAACTTCGCCAGCAGGGATGGACAGAGCGTGTGACTGAGAAGACAGGACTGTCTCTTGATCCCTATTTCTCAGCGACGAAGATCGAATGGCTGCTAGAACATGTCCCGGGATTGAGAACGAAGGCAGCTAGAGGAGATGCGCTGTTTGGAACCGTTGATGCATGGTTGCTGTGGCAGCTCACAGGCGAGCACCTGACTGATTCGACGAACGCATCGCGCACAATGTTATTCGACATCAATACGCAAGACTGGGATAGCGAAATCCTTGGGCTTTTCGGTGTGCCAAGAGCAACGCTTCCGCGCGTATGTCCTAGTCTATCGACTTTTGGGCGTATTCGTCCCGAGTTGACGGCAGGCGGGCTTCCGATTGCCGGGGTTCTTGGCGATCAGCAGGCCTCGCTCCTTGGGCAGGGCATTGTCGCGCCTGGCCAAGCACAAGTGACTTGGGGAACGGGCGCGTTTCTATTGATGAACACAGGAGAGCAGAGGGCAACCAGTCAGTCGGGGTTGCTGGCAACGCTGGCCCGGACGTCGCCAACTGCGAAGCCGATCTATGCGCTGGAAGGATCCGTCTTTGTCGCAGGAGCGGCCATTCAATGGCTGCGAGATGCCATGGGATTGCTGGATCATGCCGAGGACTCACAGGCAATGGCTACCAGGATTGACTCGACAGATGGCGTGGTATTCGTTCCTGCTCTTACGGGGTTGGGATCTCCTCATTGGGACCCCGATGCGCGCGGTCTCATGATTGGCATGACAAGGGGAACTCGACGCGAGCATCTCGTTCGCGCTGCATTGGAGGCCATTGCGTACCAAACGCTCGACGTGGTGCATGCTATGGAGAACGATACAGGTATCCGGTTGACGGAGCTTCGCGTGGGCGGCGGCGCTGCGCAGAACGACTTCCTCTGCCAGTTTCAAAGCGATATCTTGGGCATTCCCGTTGTTCGTCCTCGACATAGGGAGACAACGGCGCAGGGCGCGGCGTTCGCGGCAGGAATCGCCGTAGGTTTGTGGAATGGTGTAGATGCTGTAAGTAAGCTGTGGAAGGAAGATCGCAGGTTCAAACCTGCTATGGAGGCATCTGAGCGAGAACAGTTGCTTGGGAACTGGCATCGCGCTGTCGAACGTGCCAAGGGTTGGTGCGTGGGCGAGAAAATGAGAGAATCGGAGGATCTATGAGGCATGAAGACGGCTTCTTGACAAGTGTCAATGGCGATCGTATCTATCACCAGTCTTGGGTCCCCGATGGGGATCCAAAGGCAGCCGTGATCCTCTCCCATGGATTGGCCGAGCACTCCGGCCGCTACACGAATGTTGTCAATCATCTCACAGCTCACGATTTCGCTCTACACGGAATCGACCACATGGGCCATGGCCAGTCAGCGGGAACGCGCGTCTATGTGCGCCAGTTCTCTGACTACACGGACGTGTTCGCAGCGTATGTGGATCAAGTCCGCGCTGTGCATCCAGAGATCCCTCTATTTCTGTATGCACATAGTGTGGGTGCGTTGATAGCGATACTCTATTTGCTTGATCATGACGTCGAGTTATCTGGCGTCGTCTTCTCAGGCCCCTGCGTCAAGGTCCCATCGAGTGTGTCAGCAACAACCGTATTCCTTGCCAAGGCGCTTTCGCGGATCGCGCCGAAGCTTGGGCTATCCCCCGTCGATGCCAGCGGCATCAGCCGGGATCCAGAAGAGGTGCAGGCCTACATCAACGATCCCCTCGTCTATAA
>CAZKDW010000190.1:0-2183 GCA_964551625.1 uncultured Thermotogae bacterium
ATATGGCCAAATCGCTGCTGAGCACGTGCGTCTGTGAAGGCTTGGATCTCGATCGCGTATCCGCCAGGGTCTCGTAGAAAGAAGCTGTACACGGGAATATCAGCCACTAGGGCGGGAGGCCCAAGAATCTCAATGGAAGGCTCGTGCTGAAGGTTCTCGTACCAAGCATCGACATCTTCAACCACGATCGAGAGCAAAGTACCCGAACCGACAGGCTTGATGACGGGGCCGCGTCGGGCAGCCACAATTCCTACATGAGCTGAGCCATGAATACGATAGACTTTGGCCCAGCCTTGGTCTTCGATAAGCGGAAGGCCGAGGACCCCTCGATAGAAGTGATCTCCAGCAGCTAGGTCTTCGTAGGTCAAGAATGTGATTCCTGCGTAGGGCGCCTTCATATCAGATGTGAAGGTGGTTCTCGATGATAGACATCAGGTCTGATGCCTTCACGCGCTCTTGCGTTGTCGTGTCGCGATCCCGAAGTGTGACGGTGCCGTCTTCCATGGTCTGGTGGTCGACGGTCACACAGAATGGGGTTCCCGACTCATCTTGTCGCCGGTACCGCTTGCCGATAGACCCTTTTTCGTCATAGAACACATTCCATCGCTGCTTGAGTCCACGATATAAGTCTGCTGCAAATTCAGGCTGGCCGTCTTTCTTAACTAGAGGGAAGACGGCTATCTTGACGGGTGCAAGCCGCGGATGAAGGCGAAGTACGACGCGCTCTTGCGCAACACCCTTCTCGTCGGGGATGGCGTCTTCATGGTAGGCTTCACAGAGGAAGGCCAGTGTGGCACGGTCGGCGCCCGCAGATGGTTCGATGACATGAGGAATGTACTTAGACTGTGTCTTGTCGTCGAAATAGGATAGATCCTTGCCGCTTCCCGGATGAACGGGTTGGCCATGCTCATTGCGTTCGACAACCAAAGCATCGCCCTCGCGGATGAGTTTTCCCTCCATGTGACTGCGAAGGTCGAAATCTCCGCGATGGGAGACCCCTTCGAGTTCGCCATATTCGCCGTCTTCCAAGAATGGGAACGCATATTCGATATCGGCAGTTCCACAGCTGTAATGGGCTCGTTCATCTGCCGCATGCTCACGCAGTTGAAGCTTCTCTGACTTCAATCCGAGAGATACATACCAAGCCACGCGTCGATCGCGCCAGTAGCTGTACCAATCCTGCGATGTATCTGGAGAGCAGAAAAATTCGATTTCCATCTGCTCAAACTCACGTGATCGGAAGGTGAAGTTACGAGGGGTAATCTCATTGCGGAATGATTTTCCGATCTGGGCCACGCCAAAAGGAACCTTAACGCGCGATGTCGACATCACATTCTTAAAATTAACGAAGATGCCTTGCGCCGTTTCCGGGCGCAGGTAGGCCTCAGCTTTGGGATCAATCAGGGCTCCGACGTAGGTCTTGAACATAAGATTGAATTCTCGGGGCTCTGTCAAATCGCAGGTGTCGTGTTCCCCTGGTTTCTTGCTCGGTTTGTTCGGGCATTGGCTATCATGAAGCTGATCGGAACGAAAGCGAGCCTTACACGTCTTGCAGTCGACAAATTCGTCAGAGAACAAGTCGTAGTGACCGCTGGCTTTCCACACCTGAGGATGCATGATGATGCTTGTATCCAAACCCACCATGGAGTAGCGGGCGAGGTCTTCAGTTGGAGCGGTTGTGTCATCATGTCCCGACACCATATCGCGCCACCAGGCATCCTTGACGTTTCTCTTCAGCTCGACGCCGAGCGGACCATAATCCCAAAACCCTCCGATACCGCCGTAGATCTCGCTCGATTGAAAGATGAAACCACGCCGCTTACACAGAGCGACGACCTTCTCCATGGTTGTCTGATTGCTACTCATGGCAGCCTCCTAAATGTGAGATCTACAGGCGCAAGTGACAGGATCACGCGACAGCAGAGTTGGATTATACCGAAGTTGGCAGTTGTTGCGGACTAGACGTTCGCCATTGCTTCAAAGCCGAGTGACGTATACAGACGCTGTGCAGGAAGATTACCGTCCGTAACGATCAACGTAAGCTTGGTGTCTCCGCGGGAGATCAGGGCGTTGATCGACTTCTCCAGCAAGAATCGGGCCATTCCCTGGCTTTTGGATTCAGGTCGTGTCATGGTGAATACGACAAACGGACCCTCAACGGGTTCGTACCAACTGATCAGACA
>CAZKDW010000191.1:0-2174 GCA_964551625.1 uncultured Thermotogae bacterium
GGGAGGGAACTGAGGCTGGATGTAATCCCTGTCACACTCTCCCTTCCATCTGGAGGGGGTCAGGCTCATTGAACACACAGTGTCTCAGAGCTTGAGAGAGGATACTATCACGCCTTAATCCTTGTTGCGGATTGGAGGATGAGTGGCATTGATCAAACGACCCTATGAGAATGAGGCGGATGCTCGCGGGCTCGTATTGCTGGCTCAGCCATACGTCTCAGATCTACTGCAAGAAGCAATCATTGCCATGGATCTCGCCGTATATGAAGTCGAGCCCCTTTCTCTGAACGCGAATGTGCGTCAGCAATTGGTCGACAGCGCAACCGCCCACACGCTAATCAATACCCGACAGGCACGCATCTACTTGAACTCAGAAAATGCGCTTTCGTTCTATGTCCAAGCGCTACAGGACGACAATCGAAAACAGGCGATTGCTGCGTTCAAGGACAAGCGCCAATTTCGCGAACTCCTAGCCGAGGTTTATCCAAAGTTGGCCTACTGCGAAGTGCACTTGAGCGAACTCTCATCTGTCGATTCAGACAGCTTGCGGTTCCCATTGGTGCTCAAGCCAAGTATCGGATTCTTCAGCGCTGGGGTGTACATTGTGCATACACTAGCCGCTTGGGCCGATGCAGTAGAACAATTGACAGCCGAACTGAGCAGTGAAGACTCTCATTATCCTGAATCGGTGCTCAATCGGGAGAAGATTCTGATCGAGGATTATATCGACGGGCCAGAGTTCGCTATTGACGCCTTCTTCGACATCGAAGGGGAACCTGTGCTGGTAAACGCCATGTATCACGTGTTCCCCCGCGAGGGCGATACGCGAGACATTCTCTATCTGACCAACCGGGAGATCGTAGAATCACTGCGCTCTGAAGTCATAGACCTACTTCATCGGCTAGGTCAAAAGCTAGACCTGCAGAACTTTCCTCTTCATCTTGAGGTTCGCCGCGACGCATCGTCAGGACGACTGATACCCATCGAGGTCAATCCGTGCCGCTTTGCCGGTTGGTGCACTACTGACTTGGCTACCTTTGCCTACGGAATCAATGTATATGAGAGCTACTTTCAGGGCGTCGCTCCGAATTGGGACTTGACATCATCCACGTTCTCTACCTCTGCTTTCGTTATTCTTCATCCGCCGATTGGCACGCGTCTTCCCGACAGATGGGTCGTTGACCGCCCAGCGCTCGAACGGCTGCTGGGCAATGTCCTTGAGCTTCGCCTCGTTGACCACGCCCGATGGGGGATCTTCGGAATTGCTTTTGTGGGGTACGACGCGCAGGAACAGGCTGAGCAAGCCGTCCATCTTGATCTTCGCCCATTATTACCTGATGGGGCGACTCCCCTATCTGCACTCTAGCTCTCTGGAGGACACCTTCCTCACACAGGACGACAGATATCAATCTCCTCTTTCGTTCAGTCAGCTTTGCGAATGAAATGGGAGCAAGTTCTGCAGCTCAAACCCAGCAATCAACAGGCCGGGCACGCTCAGTTGCGGAAATCATCCATTACTGCACCGTGTTTCGCAGGACACCAATCCCACCGATGGAGACTTCGACAATATCTCCTGAATTCAAGTTGCCAACACCAGCTGGCGTTCCTGTGGCGATCACATCGCCGGGTTCCAAGGTCATGATCGCTGAGATGGTTTCGATGAGTACGGGAATTGAGAAATAGAGATCGGACGTTGAGCCCTCTTGCCGAATCTCGCCATTCAGTCGTAGGGTGATGTGAAAGGGTTGTGAGGCTTCGGCGTGTGGAAGAATGACAGGTCCCAGTGGTGCTGAGGTGTCAAACGCCTTGGCGCGGACCCAATTGGTCTCCCATTGCTGAGCCACGCGATCGGATACGTCGTTCATGCATGTATAGCCGAGGATGACATCGCCTGCGTCTGATGCAATAACGTTCTTGCATCGTTTACCAATGACCACGGCAAGCTCGGCTTCGTAGTGAACCTGCTCACTGTCAGGCAAGATGATGCTCTCCGCGGGTCCAATCACAGCAGACGGCGGCTTGAGGAAGAGGAGCGGACGTTTGGGGACCTCGTTACCCAGCTCCTTAGCATGATTAGCATAGTTACGCCCCACACAAATGATCTTGGTAGGAATACAGGGAGCAAGAAGCCTGATCTCTTCGAGGGAGAACGTCTCATCGCCTGCCTGAATGGA
>CAZKDW010000192.1:0-2150 GCA_964551625.1 uncultured Thermotogae bacterium
CCAAAGAGGACGGCCATATCTAGGAGCTGTCTGCCCTAATCTCTTCGGTGGCAGAGCAGGCGTGGTCAGTCGTAGGCCTTGCGCAAGTCCTCGTTTTCTAACAGCTCAGTCATTGTGGATAACTTACCCCACGACGGAAGCGCTTGATGGGCAAGGAAGTATTTTTGCGGAATCGGATGGGTTCCAATCACAACAGGCACTCCGTAGCGGCTCTCGATGAACTCCTTGAAGTACTCAATTCTTGGGCAAGGCGGATAGCCCACAACGAGACCCGTTGCTAGATGAATGGCCTCGGCACCATTCTTGATCATTTCCTCAGGAACGTATTCGACATTGCCGCCAGGACAGCCATTGCACGTGGAATAGCCGACGATCTCCAGCGGTTCATCTGCGGCGTAGCGCCTGAATGCCCCCACACGCTCTCGCATGGATCGAAAGCACTTTCCCCCGCCACAACTAGAATACCGATCACAGATGATAATCCCGATTTTCATGTCCAACCTCCTGGCTAAGTCTATGTCATCAAGAGGACCTTCGCATGGATTCTTGCACTCGATCTGCCTCTGTTGCGAAGAAGAGAAATAGCCAGACAGAGGCAGTAGAGCCGCCGTCGGAGCTACAGAAGCGGAGGCTTACCCCGTTTGTCGATCTCCGGGATTGCCGGCGTTGGTGGCAAGAACCAGCTGGCTGCATGCGCAACCAACAGGCACGCGGCTGTAAGCCCGAAGAGAAGGCCATACGATGTCTGCTGCAGCAACCAGCCTCCTATGGCAGGCCAGATGATGACGAGACTGCTGATCGTATTGAACAAACCAACATAGGTTGTTCGCTGCCCGGGCGGAGCCAGGTCGACATTTAGACTATCGAAGCCCACAAACTGAGCCGTCTGAAACATGCCGATCGACGCAAACGTCCAGCTATACAACGGTGTCCACAACAGATCTGGCGCGATGAGAAAGATCAGAGCTACCACAGGCCCTGTGGCACTGAGTAGTGTCGCGATCTGGACAATGCGATGATTGCCACTTCGTTCACTTACGCGAGCGAACCACAAGCCGGCGAGAATCCCGCTGACGGTTTGAACCATAGCGAATAAGCCGAGGGATGCTGGCGCGAATCCTAGTTTGTCGATGGCGAATAGGCCGAAGAATCCGAGCGCGAGCCCATTGAATCCAGACAGTAATCGTACGGTCAGCAACCGCCTGAAGGCTGAGTCGCTCCGGAGAATAGCGCTGATCTGCTTGCCATAGTCAGACCACGTAGGCCTCTTCTCAACGACGGCTTCTGCTGTCTCCACAACAAACAACCACGATAGGAGTGACAGCATAAAGCACATACCACCTGCAGCGAAACAGATTGTATAGGCTGTGGGGAATCCCGGCCCTGAATCGCCCAGCAAATAGGCGATGAGCAAACCTGCGGCAATTGAGATGACGCCTCGAAGTGCCGTGCTGTACCCGAGAATTCGGCCTCTGCGTTGTGCGGGTATTGCCTTAGCAAGGACATCCCACCACACGAGCGAATCCACAGACATAGTGAGGTACATGGCCGTGTGCAGCACAAAGAACAGCACGACAGCCAGTGTGGGCGCCTTGGCGACACCTAGGACCAATGCCAGAGCCATCAAGAGGTAGGCGGGGCGTCCGATTAACCCGGCACGCGTGAGATACATCTTCTTGCGAGGCTTGTTGGCAAGCCAGTTGGCGATGAGCAGTTGCGGCGCGCGCCACGCGCCTTCAGTCAGGCTGATAATCAGGCCGATGAGAACCGCGCTGCCTGTTAATTGGCGAACGAACTCGGGAAGCACAGTGGTTGTGCTGGCGAAGACAAGCCCAAGGCCGAACCATGTGGATTCTCCAATGAATGCCCAAGCGTTTCGGCGGACGTGTTGATTTGCTGATGGAGCTTTCATGATGGCCCTTTCTCATTGATGACAGGGCAAAACGATACGCCCTTTGGCTTGAATATGAAAGCAGACGCGGCGCATCCTGAATATCAGGGACATAATACTCAATTCGCATCGATTGAAGAGCTGTCAAAGGCGAGGTTGATCGGGTGGCGGCCGTGATGGATAGTGACTGGGTGAATCAGATGCCGATGACACTGCCGAGCCTATGGGATACGTTGAAGCCAGCTGTCGGGCCGAGTTC
>CAZKDW010000193.1:0-2125 GCA_964551625.1 uncultured Thermotogae bacterium
CAACCAACTCGCGGGGTTGGCAAGCAATAACCAAGGCATTGCCAGACGCAGAGAAGGTCAGGTATTGGGCTGCGCTACGGTACGGAATTCAAAAATAAATCCCTGACCCCTCGCCCTTGTGAGATCCAGATCAATCTCAGAAAATGCGAGGATAAGGACGATTTCGTGGAGGGATGTCATGACGCCAATCGCCGTTACGCGTGCAGTGAGTTCAAGTCTTAGCCGGTGTGAGTTGACGCATCAAGATCGGATGCCCATTGACCTGGATCGCGCATGTCAGCAACATGCGGCGTACGAGACGTGTCTAGAACGGCTGGGCTGCACCCTCATCCGATTACCCGAGATGCCCGACATGCCGGACGCTGTGTTTGTTGAAGACACGGCGATCGTGCTAGATGAGGTTGCTCTGATCACCCGACCCGGAGCGAAATCCCGTCGAGAAGAAACGACTTCGATTGCCGAGGCGCTCAAACCTTATCGGGAGATTGTGCAGATCGAGGCCCCGGGAACTGTGGATGGTGGAGATGTGCTCGTCGTGGGACGAGACATCTATGTAGGACTATCAAGCCGCTCGAACGCCGCCGCCATTGATCAAATGCGGCGAGCACTCTCTGCCTATGGATACCAAGTTCACGGGGTTGGGGTGAGCGGATGTCTGCATCTCAAATCAGCGGTAACTTCTGTGTCCGAGACTGCGCTTCTTGTCAATCCAGACTGGATCGACACGAACGTGTTTGATCGATTCGACGTCATTGAGATTCATCCTGACGAAGCCTACGCAGCCAACGGCCTGCGTATCGGAGAGGCTGTCATCTACCCGATCACATTCCCGCGAACTGCTGAGCGATTGGCAGAACGAGGCATTGGCATCGAACCCGTCGATCTGTCCGAATTGGCCAAGGCTGAAGGGGCTGTAACGTGCTGTAGTCTCATCTTCGGCGAGAAGGGGGCAGGATGAAGATCCCACGCTTCAAACTCGAGCGATTCTTTGCTGAGTACGAGTTCAACGTCGAGCATTTGCTGTGCGGATCAGACTGCGAGTCGTTATCCATTGACGAATTGCTGGCTCTGGAAGCCGGCGCAGAAGCTCGATTTCGCGATCACTGGCTGGGCTACACGGAATCCCAAGGTAGCCCACAACTTCGCGAAGCTATTGCGAACATCTACGAGACCGTCAAACCGGACGATGTGTTGGTGCATGCGGGGGCCGAAGAGGCCATCTTCACGCTGATGAACGCTGTCTTGGAACCCGGCGATCACATCATTGTTCATTGGCCCTCTTACCAGTCGCTGACTGAGATTGCCCGGGCCATCGGCTGCGATGTCACCTTGTGGCGTGCTGACGAAGCGCAAGACTGGGCGCTGAATGTTGATGAACTCCGCACGGCCGTGTCTGAGCGCACCAAGCTTATTGTCATCAACGTTCCACACAATCCGACCGGCTACCTGATGGGGCGGGACGCATTCCTCCAAGTGAGCGACATTGCCCGAGAAAACGGCATTCTGTTGTTCTCTGACGAGGTGTATCGCGAGTCGGAGTACGATCCCGAAGACCGACTTCCTGCGGCTTGCGATCTTGGGGCGCATGCGATCTCGCTGGGCGTGATGTCAAAGACCTACGGCTTGGCTGGACTGCGGATAGGCTGGGTGGCCACACTGAATGAAGACGTTCGACAACGTGTTGCTGGGATGAAGGACTACACGACCATCTGTTGCAGTGCTCCAAGTGAATGGCTGGCCACGCTGGCGCTTCGTCATCGGAGCAAACTGGTCGCACGGAATCTCGGCATCATCGCGGCGAACCTGAAGCTGCTCGATGACTTCTTGGATGAACATGCTAGGCGATTCTCTTGGGTCAGACCCCGCGCAGGGTCGATCGCGTTCCCCCGGTTGCTGGCTGGCCAAGCCGATGCCTTCGCGAAGGCTCTTGTTCATGAGGCAAGCGTTCTGCTCTTGCCTGGCTCTGTTTTTGATAACCAGGATGACCATTTCAGGATTGGGTTTGGTCGGCGGAACTTCCCTGCTGCGCTAGATCACCTGGATGCGTACTTGAAGAGACAGGCCTAGACGAAAGTAATTCATCCTCCATTCCGGCGAGCACTGAGGCGCCGATTCTTGTTAGAGC
>CAZKDW010000194.1:0-2122 GCA_964551625.1 uncultured Thermotogae bacterium
ATCGAGGATGGCAAGTTTACCGTACTTGTTGGCCCATCCGGCTGTGGCAAGACGACAACATTGCGCATGGTTGCCGGTCTGGAGCAAGCAACAGATGGCGAAATCAAGATTGGCGAGCGTGTCGTAAGCAACGTTCCCCCAAAAGATCGCAACATCGCAATGGTGTTCCAGAACTATGCTCTATACCCGCACATGGATGTTTTCAACAACATGGCGTTTGGATTGAAACTTCGAAAGACGCCAAAGGCTGAAATACAGAAGCGAGTTCTTGATGCAGCTCAGCTCCTGGGTATTGAGGAGAAGCTTAAGAGCAAACCCAGAGAGCTATCTGGAGGGCAACGTCAGAGAGTCGCCGTGGGGAGAGCCATTGTGCGGAAGCCTGAGGTATTTCTCTTCGATGAGCCACTCTCCAACCTTGACGCTAAACTGCGAGTTCAAATGCGCACTGAATTGGAAGAGCTGCACAACAAGCTGCAAACAACGACGATCTACGTAACGCACGATCAGGTGGAGGCAATGACTCTTGGAGACCGCATTGCCGTCATGAAGGACGGCGTAATTCAGCAGTATGCTTCTCCTCAGGAGACCTACGATCACCCCGAGAATCAGTTCGTTGCTGGCTTCATCGGCAGCCCTGCCATGAACTTCTTCCCTGCAAGAGCTGTCACATCTGAAAATCAGAGTGTGCTCTCAGGCTCGTCGTTTAGCCTTATGCTTTCTTCGGAACAATCAGCAATCGCATTACCGGAACAGGTTGTTGTGGGTGTACGTCCGGAGGATCTTGCCTATCCTTCAGATGAGATCGAAAACTCAATTTCGTTGCGCGTTTCTGTGCTTGAACAATTGGGGCACACATTGCTGGTGTATGGCTATGTGGATGACACTCAGATTGTGGCAAGCCTGGATCCACACACGAAAGTCGATCTCGATTCAACAATTCGCCTGGCCGTCAATGTGGAAACACTTCATGTGTTTGATCCTGAGATGAAGCAAACATTGATCTAGTTTGCGCTAGATCAGTCAAAGGGAGTCTGTCTCACATGCTCAAGCCTGACTCATCCATTCTTGTCGTCGATCTGGGCGGGACAAAGACAATCATTGCCTTGGCATCGGGGAATCGCGAGAACGTCCAGTTGGAGAACATTCGAACATTCCCCAGCCGAGAGGCAGATTCACTCGAGCATCTACTCAACCGCTATCTCACGGCGCTTGGCGTCTCACCAACGCATGCTGTAATTGCAGTGGCAGGACCGGTTTTTGATAAGCAAGCGCGCATTACGAATCTTCCTTGGGATGTCGATTCCGTTGCCATAGCAAGAACCTTCGGATTTGAGCGTGTTACTCTGCTCAATGATCTCGAAGCGATGGCATGGTCAATCCCAAGTGCAGCGCCTGCTGAGATCGAAGTATTACAAAACAAACGCGCGGAACGCGGTGGAACCCTTGCCCTGCTCGCGCCAGGAACGGGCCTTGGCGTTGCCTTCTTGACGTGGAATGGTGCGAGTTACGAGGCCCGCGCAACAGAAGGCGGACATGCCGACTTCGCGCCCTGCAATGCCGAACAAGCACGCCTGCTTACGTTCCTCAGAGAGAAATGTGGCCATGTGAGTGTCGAGCGCGTTTGTTCTGGACTGGGGTTAGCCAATATCTACCGCTTCCTACTTCAGGATTCATCAAACTTGGAAGTCGGGCCCGTTCAGGCTGCACTTGAGGACGCGGATGATGTCACGCCAGTCATTATTGCCGCTGCGTTGTCCAAGGAAAGCCCCCTATGCGAACGCGCGGTCAGCATGTTTATCGAGGCTCTCGCTGCAGAGGCAGGCAGTCTCGCACTTCGCGTTAAGGCGACGAGCGGCGTGTATCTAGGCGGCGGCCTTTCGATGCATCTGCTCCCCTTCCTTCAATCTGATGCCTTCCTCAGACGCTTTGCGGACAAGGGGCGGTTCTCTAACTTCTTGCAGAGCCTTCCCATCGCAGTTCTTCGAGATCATCTCTCTGTTGTGCGCGGCGCAGCAAGAGTTGGAATGCGACAGATAATTGATACTACAAATACCGAGGGATGTGTATGAAAGTCCAAATCGACAATGCACTGGCAACCTACCAGGAAGCTCTGACTCGCATG
>CAZKDW010000195.1:0-2101 GCA_964551625.1 uncultured Thermotogae bacterium
AGCGTGAATGGATCTCCTGCACGAAGGTGAAAATCGGTTCGTCGCAACTTCTTGATGTTTGTCTTGGTTTTTTCGACTCCCCAGAATGCCATCGGGACGATGGGACAGCCTGACTTGAGGGCCAAAATTGTGACGCCGGGATTGCCCCGGCCTAGTTGGCCGTCGCCGCTGCGCGTACCTTCGGGCATGATGCCGAGAATGCCACCATCCTTGAGCACTTGCAGTGACGATCGCAATGCAGCCATGTCGGACTCGCCGCGCTTGATGGGGATGGCTTCCCATTGACTAAGCACCCATCCGAGCAGCTTCTTGTCCCATGTCTCAACCTTGGCCAAGGTTCGCACGAATCGCGGATTCATCAGCACACGTAGCGGAGGTAGCTCTAGTGCAGACACATGATTGGAGACAAGGATGTAGGGTCCCTCCATGGGGATCTTGTCCAGATCACGTGCATCAATCCGAAATACGGCTCGCGCGACGATCCACGCAGCAGCATTGGCAAGACTGCATCCGAGCTTGCTCATGCTGTGTCTGCCGGACTGATGATTTCCAGTGCGTTGGGAACGATGGTGATTTCCAGCTTCTTCCCTTCGAGACAAAGCGTTTCCCCGTCGGCATGGGCAGGCAATGAGCCCTCGAGAGCAGTCACTGTAATGTGGGCTGTCTGGCCGTCGGAAATCGCCGGATGCGCGAATTGCGTTCCCTTCATGAATTTCAGCAGGAGACCGAAGATGCGAGGACGGCTGACTTGCCGGGCGATACACAGATTGAATACGCCATCGTCAGGTTTGCCAGTGGGAGCCATCATGAAGCCTCCTCCCATGCGCGTTCCGTTCATCACAGACACCATGAGGGCGTGGATGTTCATCGGTTGGTCGTCAAATTCCAATCGAACCAACGGCGCTTTGAAATAGAGGAAGATGGACTTGATGGCGGCTATGAGATAGCTGATGAACCCCTTGAGGCGTTTCTGCTTGGCGGCGACAAAACCGACGACGGCGTCGAAGCCAATGCCAATGCCATTGCCAAAGTAGCGGCCCTTGGGGAAATCTCCCCCGATGACGTGCCCCACATCAATCATTCTGCGATGATCGTCGCCCAATGCCTCGCAGCCAGCAGACAGGTCGGCGGGAATCCCCATGCCAAACGCAAAGTCGTTCCCACGGCCGACGCACAAGACGGCCATGGTAGCGGTGTGGCCGGATTTCTTGGCTAGTATCAGGCCATTGAGAACCTCGTTGGCTGTGCCGTCTCCGCCCACAGCCACAACAACATCTACCTCTGCTGCGGCAGTTTGGGCCAATTCAACGGCATGCCACGGGCGTTCCGTCTTCACCAGATCGAAGTCCAAGCCTAGGCTTCGCAGCTTGCCTTCGATATCGGGAATGGATTGCGCGGCTGTGCCGCCTCCGGCTGTCGGATTGACGATTAATCGATACTTACCCATACAAGATACCATCCTCTGCCCTGAGGCCTTGCGATTGTACTTCGAAATGCGCGAAACAGCGAGAGCGTCTAGTGAGCAGCTCTTCCGAAAGTGGCGTGGGCAGACTGAGCGCAGATACAGAAGATCAGTGAACGTCTGCGTAATCGGAAAAGCTGTGGCAGGTAGTTGTTCTTTCTGACGTATCTCAGCGATGATGACCCTACTGGAGGCGACATGCCAAACCTCAATGAGCATCCGACGCTGGCTGATTTCCAAGCCTACGTCGCGAAGCTGGAAGTAGAGCGCGGGTTCGGGGAGCAGTCGGTTCGGGATAAGTGCCTGCTCCTGGGGGAAGAGATCGGGGAGCTATTTAAGGCTGTCCGGAAGGTAGAGGGGTTGAAGATCGACATATCCTCGCAGTTTGGGACGGTGTCAGAAGAGCTGGCTGATGTCTTCATCTACCTTTGCGCCATTGCCAATCGATATGGCATTGACCTTGAGACAGCCTTTCGAGAGAAAGAGAAGATCAACCATCAGAGATCATGGATCGAGCAGGGTGATTTGTTCGCTGGCTTCGAATCACAGATTGAGGGTGACGGCGCGTGAAGGTAGATAGGTAGTATTCATGGAAGAGCTCCGCTGAATGCTCCGCAGCTTGCTGGGGGGAGTTAGCGG
>CAZKDW010000196.1:0-2085 GCA_964551625.1 uncultured Thermotogae bacterium
TCAATCATGTCTGCGTCGCGAGCAATCGTTGCGATTCCACTCACGCGGATGTAGCCATTGCCGCAGTCGGCATTGAGTGGATAACAGAATTCGACATTCGGATTCCGAAGAATCTGTCGAGATTTGGCGCTACGTGGACTGGTCGCAATCCAGAACTTCTCCTCCAGATTGAGCAGCGTGATTGGACGAACGCGAGGTTGGTCCCCCTCAGCTGTTGCCAAGTACACACACTGCCCCGGCTGGAAATGAGCCCATACCGCAATCTTGATTTCGTCAAGTGTCTTACCCATCAGTCACGCTCCTTTCTGGAGTCTGTCTCAGCATACAGTTCCATCATCCCGTCGCCAAGATGCTTAGATTGAACAGAGAATCTAGACCTGGCGTGTGACAGGTGCATCCAAGGCATTTTCTGCGATGTTGAAGCCATACTCCGCAATGCGCAAGAGGCTGTCCAGGGCAATGCTAATGGCTGAGGCTTCGTCTGGCTGTTTCTCTGTAGCAATGCGATGAGCTTCAGAGAAAAGCTTGCCCTGCTGCTCGCGCAATTCCAGAACCTGATTGGCCAGATCGGTATCGCGGGCGACAAATGCCTCGACCGACTTCTGAAGAATCTCGTTCGATCCCTTGGCGCGTGTTTTGACTTCTTTGGCGACATCCTTCACTGCGGGGCCGCTCATGGCCAGGGCGGCTTCTGAGATCTTCACAGCATGATCGGCAACACGTTCTAGCTGATCGGCCACTTCGTGATGGTGCATGAATTGGAGTCGCGACATGCCACACTCATTCTCAGTCATCAAATCCCTGAGTAAAAGACTGAATTGTCTGGCTACGAGCATGACGAGCCGATCAATGTCCCGGTCGCGTTCCACGACATCGTGAGCCAGTTCCTCATCATGGACACGGAATGCCGAAACTGCATCGGCGAGCATGGCGCTTGTAATAGCAAAAATGCGATCGATGGTCTTGCCTACAGGGAAGTCCTTGATGTTGACTAAGGAATGCAAAACGATGAGCTGGTGGGTTTCTTCAAAAATCTCCAACCCCAGTAATCGTTGCGAAATCTCTCGAACCATGCGTCTCTGGTCAGGACGAATGCGATCGCCGCGCACGGAGATGATGCCGTACCCGCCGTTGTATCGGGAGATGATCTCACGTTGAAGGCGGGCGAAGGTCCAATCGTGCAAGTCGATGATGCATCGATTGCTCTCTGCGACGCTATCCGGTGCGATCAGCAGCGCGCCTGAATCATTAGGGATTAAATGAACTTCTGTTCCCGTCGTGATGCCGGCAGCTTCGGCCCATGGCTTGGGCAGGGTCACAAAATACGTCGAGCCCCCCGTCTTCTGAACTTTGCGTGTGTACATGATTCCTCCCGTGAACAGCACCAATTCTATATCTGATGAAAATGATACAGAGATATACAAGTAATTCTATACTGACGCAAGTATCTATCGAGGTCACAATGATTGTTAGGTGCCAGGAGCCGGCCTCGTCTTCCCATGGCGGAATTGCTACTATGGCCTGTGTGGGGGAAGAGAGGTGGCAGATGCTCAAGATTGGATATGCACTCATGTTGGCTGCGGGAGCCGGGCTCGTCGGCTTCGCACTATATCATGCTGTTTCACTGTTGATCTTGGCACCTGACATCGGTCTATTCTTCAAGGTGCTCATTCTGGTTGCTGGTGTAGGCATTGGGCTGACGCTCATTGGATTGGTCATTGAGAAGCGAAAGGATGGCGAACATGTTGCTAGTGACGACGAATAGCATTGAGGGCAAGCCAACGGTTGAAACCCTGGGTTTGGTGCGCGGCAATACCATCCGAGCTCGCCACATTGGCCGCGATATTATGGCTGGACTGCGAACGATTGTGGGCGGGGAGATTAAGGAATACACCGTGATGCTGGGGCAAGCTCGCGATCAAGCCATCGAGCGGATGATGAAGGAAGCCGAGAAGCTGGGCGCTAACGCCATTGTCGGTGTCCGTTTCACGACCTCTCAAACCATGTCGGGGGCGGCCGAAATCCTCGCCTATGGCACAGCCGTGCGCGTACAAGGCGAGACAGACTAACTGGCTGATTGGTCAG
>CAZKDW010000197.1:0-2082 GCA_964551625.1 uncultured Thermotogae bacterium
AGCGAGGCGTCTCCTAGGATGATGGCTTGCAGCGCATACAGCGAGTTGGCGACGGGAATGAGATAGCGTAACCCTTCGAAGCTCACACTGCCCGTCATCGACACCATGCCAACAAGAACAATCACCATGTAGATGGGCAACAGGAAGGTGCTCGCCTCTTTTTGGCTGCGCGCATACGAGCCAACGATGATCACAAGTGCTGACAAAATGACGGCAAGCGGAACGAGGACGACGAGCATCCACCCGAATGCGGGCAGATCGAGACTGAATACGGCCCCGCCTGCTCCCATGGGAGACAGGCCTCCGCCGAAGAATCGCACACCAATTAGAAGCCCGACGGCAGAGAGCAGGGAAGACAGAAGCGATGCCGTCAGTACGGTCAAGAACTTACCCAACACAATTTCTGTCCGCGACAACTGCGAAACCAACAGGGTAGCAATCGTGCTTCGTTCCTTCTCTCCTGCTGTGATTTCAGCACCCAATCCCATAGCGCCAGTCAAGATGGCCAGCACCATGAAGTAGGGCAGCAAACGACTGAGGATCATACGCCCGATCGACTCGCCAGTGGCCACGTCAATCGTGGCAATCGTCATCGGCGGCGTCAGCGACTCATAGTCGATGCCCAGCTCTCCCAGTTTGTCGTCCACCACGCGTTTCAGATAGGACTCGAGAAACCCGCGCACCTGTTCGGCTGCGACATAGGCAAATTGATCCGACTGGTCGTAATAGAGAGTCACGGCCAAGCCTATGCCCTCACCACCAGAGTCTTTGGATACAGCCATGACAAGATTGCCTTGCTCGTTGCGAAGGGCATCCACAGCCAATTCGACGGTCGCTTCGCGCACCCAGTAGAAAGCACTCGATTGCTGAAGCTCCAATTGGAATGTCGCGTCTTCAGATTGATCCACAAGGATGACGGCAGGCGTCAACGTCTCCAGCCGAACGCGTTCGGCTTCATTGAAGCGACCCATCACAGACAGGATGAGCGGATAGAAAATCAGTGGAAAAAAGACCGTAAGAATGAGGGTTCGGCGATCGCGCACCGCACCCAGCAATTCCTTCGAAAAGAGCAAGCGAACGTTTTTCCACATGGTGTATGAGCACCTCAGCTAGATTGTTTCCGAGTCCGTTTGTACGACTGGCTCTACTCCGTTTCTGCAGGCGCGTCCACTGTTGTCGGTGTTGGTTCTTCGACATTTGGCTCGGGTTCAACCACAGGCGCTGTTTCGACAACGACGGGTGCCGGTTCATCAACCACGGGAGCAGGCTCGACAACGACTGGTGCCGGTTCTACAACCACAGGCGCTGGCTCGATGACAACGGGAGCAGGTTTCACGACCACTGGCGGCGCTGGTTTGACCTCAGCAGGCCCAACGTTGATGACTGTCGTTGGGCCTGTAGAGGAGGCCTGCGCCCCCCGAGTGCTGGGAGGCGCATCATCCTTGATGATGATGATCGTCTTAAGATCTTCGGTGACGCCGGACGCATTCTGGCTGTAATAGCTGATCTGATGCGGTCCGTCGGCGCCAGTGATCACGAAGGGGCGCGAATAGCGCTGCCATCCATGTCCGTCAATCTTGTAGAACGTCTGTGTCGTTCCGTAAGTAGATTGCTGAACGAGATTCAACGAGATCGGCGACTTTGAGGTAACCCAAATGCCACGGGCATCTTCAAATGTCGGCTCTCCGATTTCGATTTCCGTGATCGGCGGATGGTTATCCAGTAGGAACGAAACTGTTCTCTTCTGTTCCATATTTCCGAGTTGGTCGATGCCGTAGTAAGTCAGCTTCTGCGGTCCATCGTCTCCCACGAGATAGAAGGGACCCGAATAGACAATCCATGTGCCATTGTCAATGACATATTGAATCTCGGCCAACCCGCTACCAGGATCGAGTGCAGATAGCGAAATCGGCGTGCTCGATGATACGACAAACGATCCGTCTGGAGACACTTGGTTACCCGCATACGTCAAGCCAGCCGGAGCCACGCGCGTCCATTCCACAGCAGGCGACATAAGCGGATACTTATCATAGAGTGCGTAGTAGGGGATATCGCCGATGCCGTCTTCGTCACCGTCGTATC
>CAZKDW010000198.1:0-2042 GCA_964551625.1 uncultured Thermotogae bacterium
TTGCGCTCTTGCCAGATCTCGTGGATGCACCATGATGCGCACCTCGGCCATCCCATCCAAGACCATGGGATACACAGACGGAGAATTATGCATGAGACGATTGACAGGAATGTCAAAATCCTCAAGTAGCGAAATGATAAGCTGCGCCTTGGGCTCGCCCCAAACTTTGTGCGCAAGCACAAGATCTGTGTTCCGATCCTGCTCCAACTGATCGAGCAGGTAGTGAGTCACAGTAATGGCCTGGCTCGTGTGAAGGGCCTTCGCTCCCAACGAGATGCGGGGATACTCAGCCAATGTCAGTTGATCTGTCTCTGAGAATTCCGTGTGATCCGACAGGATGAATGCAGGGTTTTCTGGAAAGCGAAATGATTCTGCAGGTTCTCCCTCTTCGTGAAGCACAATAGGCGTGGCACTGGCCGCAAGAAAGGAGTCGATAACGCCTGATAAGGATCGGCGAGAGATCATGATCCCAGGCGTGCTCCGCACATCGTCATCCGACGAGGACTCCTTCAACGCCTTGAGCGCGTGTTTGATCATGGCAGCAGTTGATCGTTCGTCTGGATTCAGCCGCTTCACGTACTCCCCGTAAATTCGAACATGCACACTGTCTTGAAGCAACAGGTTTGTCTCAACATCTCTGCGTATACCGTGAGACAGGAATAACGAAGCGCCAATCGCGCGGCAAAGCACATCCATTCGCCCAGCACCACCTGGGAGATCGTTGAGTGTGAAATCCGGTTCAATTGCTGCCTTGTGCCCCAAGATTAGGAATCGTCGCATGCCTGAAGTCTACAATCCTTGTGGATCACGATCAATACTAGCCAAAGGGCATCTCCTCGTGTCAATCCGATCGGGGACGTTCGCAGACTCAGCAGGTGACCGGTTTCCCCTGCTTTCTGGTCGTGAACCGTGTCGTGCGAACGAGAAAGCCGGTACGGTCAGGATGAATACAGAGTAACGAAATGATTGAATCAATAAGGAACCTATGCATATGACGAAACACATATCGAGGGGGAGACGATTGTGAAAGCTCGATACCTAATCTTTGGCATCATTGTCTGTTTCTTTGCGGCCAGCGCTTTGGGAAGTGACGGATTTACAGGAAGTTGGGAAGCTGAAATTGGCATCTCCCCACAGCAGGCAACCCCTTTTCACTCGTTCCAATCGACACTTGATGTAGGCCTTAGTCTAAGTTTCGTCACTGTTTCTAGCATTTCCGACTTCCTGTTTGACGGATGGCTTTGGCAGGGCTTCAATCTTGAAGCCGATTTGTCAATCGTTCACTTCGACGGGCAAATGCTATTTGAACCGCAATCGGGATCGTTCTTATATACACAAGGCTACCTCGGCTTCGACCTGGGAATGATTACCCTGGGCATCCATGGAGCGATGACCGGAGCCACACAGTCCGATTCCGCCAACTACGGCTGGGTGTTCAGCATAGCTGGAGACATCCTACCTGGTGGCATGGTTAGCTTCGAGAGCAATACATTCATAGGTGCTGACCTGTCGGGCATCACCTTCAGTGCGGCAACGACGCAAACAGATTCAACATTGATTACGAAGACCTTCCTGACAGACCCAACAATCGATCTACTGCCGCTATCATTCTCCGGTCAGGAATTCATCTTCCACGCACTCGTATTTGGATGCGCAGAAGTCGACAGCACGACTACATTCTCCAAGACGGGATTCGAGAGCCAGGAGACTGAGCTCGCTCTCCTAAACATATTTGGGATGCCATTCCAGATAACGTTGAATTTCATCTACTCGCTGCAAACCGCCAGTTTTGCATTTACGCCTTCATTAGAGACAGACTACGGGTGCTTCTCGCTATACACGAATTTGCTGCGTACCGACAACTCAATCACTGGCGTGGAGATCTACGGGATCGCCTTCCGATTCACGATAGCAGGAGCTACGCTGACCAGTATCTCCAATCTCAACACCACAGACTACGTGATCACAACCCCTGACTTTGGTTTCCTCGTAGAATCGCTGGCCGACGCAACAACCGAGGGACATTTCTACTATCCTCAAGA
>CAZKDW010000199.1:0-2008 GCA_964551625.1 uncultured Thermotogae bacterium
ACCGAGGAGGCTACGCGAACGTGTACCGTGTGCAAGAAGAGGTGAGTTTGTTGAGAGCATCACTGCAAGGTGATACCGAGGCTTGGGGCGAGATGATCAGCCGCTACAAGGATGCTGTATTTGGGCTGTGTCTTGGGTTCATGCGTAATCGGGCGGATGCAGAAGACATCAGTCACGACGCATTTATCCGAGCCTATCTCAACCTACGTCGCTATGATCTCGAACGCCGCTTCTCGACGTGGCTCTTCACGATTGCAGCCAACTTATGCAGGAATAAACTGCGCTACCGCAAGAATCACCCGTCGACTGAGGAGCCACTCCATATGCAAGGGGGAACGGATCCTGCAAAACTGGTGGTGGCAGAGGACCGACAAGCAAAGATACGCGACGCGCTTGCCAAGATGCCTTATAGCTATCGTGCCCCGCTCGTTCTTCGCTTCTACAACGAGCTGCCATACCAAGAAATATCTGACATTCTCTCGATCCCTGAAGGAACAGTAAAAACTCGCATTCATAGAGGAAAAGCCATGTTGAAAACTCTGTTTGAGGAAGGAGCGTGATCCACGCATGAAACCTGATGCACTTGAACTCCTATTGCAGGACACGCTGAAGGCTGAGGTTGCCACATCCGCTGAAAGATTGATCGATTTAGAGGAACGCGTGATGATGGAGCTCGGCGAACGCCGCCCGCGATTGCGATGGTCCCAATGGCTAGGACAGCTGTTGGCACCGAGTCGCAGCACACGCCTCGGGCAACTCGTCTTTGTCGGCGCAACAGCAGCCATCTTCCTGTTTGTTGGCCTGACACTGTCAGATCACATTCTTCCAGGCGGAGACTCACCCAAACTATCTCTTCAGCCCATTCATGCTGCAGATGGCACACAAGAAGTCTTGTTTGTGCTGCCCGCAATGGATGCTGAAAACGTGGCTGTCGTTGGCAACTTCAATGCATGGGAAGGAACTGATCTATCTGATCCCGATGGAGATGGTATCTGGACTGCCAGTGTGCCGCTATCTCCGGGACGCTACGAGTATGCCTTCATCATTGACGGTCGATGGTGGGGACAAGACCCGCTTGCCGATGAGTACATCCAAAGCTTTGGAGAATACAGCTCTGTTCGCTATATCGGACGTGGAGGTGATGGCGCATGAACTCTCGAACCGCTTCCAGACTCTGGGTGATGGTTCTTCTCTTGATCTTGCCAGCCGTAGGCGCTGTCGCACAAATCCCGTTAATGGATTACGAACAAGCCCTGTACTCGATTCCTGTCTCCAATCCCGACTATATCCTTTCAACGATTGAGATGGGATTGGCCCAAGACGACTTCCCTGCTGAGCCGCTTCTGCGACTCATTGATCGTCTCGCCACGCATCCAGCGCCAGCATTCGAGAAGGAAGCCATCTTGATCGTCTTAGCTCACGCCATGGAGGATGGATTGCCAATTGAAGGCTTGATCAATCGAGCATCAGAGGGACTCGCTCGCAATGTTCCTCTGGGGCAAATTGAACAAGGCTTGACCCAACGCGTCCTCGTGCTGAGGGAGACACGCGACCTTCTGTATGCCAAGGGTATCTTCAGCGCACCTGCCGGGGCTCCTCAGACGATGGCCAATGCCATTCCCATGCCACGGTTCAATCAGCTTCTTATCCATATCTCTGGAACCATTAGCGAATTCCTCGAAGGCGGCGGCAGCCCCTTCGAAGGGCATGTGATGTATCAAGAAATATACAATCGTCTGACGCTGCTTCAAGGAGTAACCCTGCTTGCTGAAGATGTCGAGCTCATCCTCGATCGCATCGAGGCGTCAGATTTGACACAAGTCGCGTTGGCTACTGTAAGTTAGGCCAGTGCATGAACGAATACTGAACGAATGAGAGTAAAGGAGGCGGACATGAAAGGGAGAACAAGCCGGCTAGGAATTGTAGCTTTGTTCTTGATCGCGTTCGCTGCATTCACGAGTGTGGGGCAAAGCAATGTCGCCCCATTGGGCATTTTCCCCTCTCCTCC
>CAZKDW010000200.1:0-1989 GCA_964551625.1 uncultured Thermotogae bacterium
GCCGATGCCGAGCATGTGTGCATACGCCCATCTTCTGAAAGAGGTCGAGGACACCATGGTCGACACGGCCATGGCCCACTGTAAGGCACTGTTAAACAGAACCAGAGAGACTTCTTGTAGGAGCTGCGTCCCTCTGACCCGTCGAACGCGCTTCATCTGTCAGGCATTCGGTTATTTCGAAAGCGTCTCGGGCACAGCCTTCCTTGGCCGCACCCGATCGGGACATCGCTTCACTAAGAGGACTTCCGCGTCCTCATTTTTTGAATAGCCACTTCTGCAGCGTTCACCAGCTGATAGGAAATGGGCGATGCCGTCAGCGCGGGATGTGTGCCTGTCTGGAACATGGCAATGTCATCTGCTGTCATACGCCGTTGAATGCAAACACTGAGAGCATTGATCAACTCGCCACCACTCTTCGCGCCAGCAATTTGGCCTCCGATCAGAATTTCGCTGCCAGACTCGAACAGCAGTTTCACCTTCATTGGTACAGCCCCCGGCATGCATCCAGGATGTCGGTTCACAGATGCCGCCTCTCCGACGACGACGTTATAGCCTTTCTCTGTTGCCTCAGACAGCGTAAGCCCGGCTGCGGCGAAGGCGCAGCCTCCAACCACCGTCGAATAGACGCCGATCACGCCAGGATTGGCTCGATTGGTGTGGAAGAGATTGGAACCAGCGACTCTGGCCTCCATCGTTGCAATCGATGCGAGCTTGAGCTTGGAGGGCATGCCATCGAAGAACGACACCTTCTCTGCGCAATCGCCACAGGCAAAGATTTTCGGATCGCTGGTCTGCATGTATCGATTGACCTGAATGGCCTTCGTAGCACCCATCGCGAGCCCGGCTTCCTCAGCAAGCGAAACATTCGGAACAGCGCCAATGCCGAGAATGGCAACATCAGCCTCGACTTGTCGACCGCTCTCAAGCTGAATACCCGTGACAGCATCGTCGCCCAGCAGGGCAGTGACTTTCTCATCGAGAAGCAGATTGATATTCTGGTCGCAGAGCGAACGTTCCGCATCTGCGCAGAAATCCTGATCATAGACCAGTTGGAGGCAATGGGTCAGCATTTCGACAATCGATATCTTCAGATCAGGGTGGGTTCTCCGACACTCTTCGGCGATTTCTACGCCAATGAATCCACACCCGACAATGCTCAGACTCTTTGCACCATTCAATGCAGCAATGATCTCGTTCAGATACGGCACTTCCTTCTTGATAGAGAACACATTCTTCTTTTCAACACCGGGAATCGGAGGAACGAGCGGATTCGATCCTGTCGAGATCACCAATCTCTCGTAGCTGAACTGCTCTCCAGATGAGATCTCCACCGTGTTCTTATCCCGATCAATCGCCGAGACTTTTCCCACGCGTGATTCAATCCCATTTTTTGAGAGGATGTCATCAACAGGAATCAGATTCTTCTCGGCAGCTCCCACGACGCCAAAAATGTACGGAATTCCACAAGGGATGGGCACGAGCTCGTCGCTTCGAATGACGAGGATCGTCTTATCTGGATAATGTCTCCGTGCCGTTAGAGCGGTCGTGAGACCGGCAGCGCTGGCCCCAATCACGAGTACGTCGTAGTTTGTCAATGGCTCCTCCTTCTTCCCGATTCCTCGCCAATTCTGCATCACAACTTTGCCTAACGAGGATCTGAAAAAACGTCTGTATCGTACACGAGTGAAAGAAGGCGCTCCAGATCCACTCCGATCGCTGAGCATCTGCGCAGGAGGGGTCTGACTCGTTGTTGTTCCCTATCGAACCCGTTACCATTTCGCTTGAGTATGGAGGCCAATTCGATGGGGCGAAGCCTAAAATCGTGTGATTCATGGAAGCGCTGGTGGCCAATTCTACTGGCCAGCCTATTGGTTGGCGTATTCTTTCTGGATGATCTCTTCTTCCCTCCCGACCTCACCTCATACTCTGCAAGGCACGAGATGATGGACACGTGGGTATCCATCACGGTATTCGACACCGATGAAGGCC
>CAZKDW010000201.1:0-1982 GCA_964551625.1 uncultured Thermotogae bacterium
ATGTGTGTTACACGCTCTCCGATGATGTCGAGCTGATGCGCATCCGAGCTTCGCAGGATGGCGGCATGGCTACAGATCTCCGGGATGGCTTCTCCTCGAACCTCAATGATGGGGAAGTCGAGGCCTTCAGGCAATCCGCCCATCTCTGGAATTGCTCCGAAGAACTCGCGGTCGATGTGTGCGGGGACGGCCAGTCCGCCCAATACGGTAATCCGCCGGACAGCATCGGAAAACGACAAATCCAGACCGTTGACCAAGAACTTCGGCTCATGCCGCAGAATATTCGCTTCGGCATCAACTTGGGTTTGCTCTCCAAGACCAAACGGGTCTTCGTATCCATCTGGCAGTAAGGCATAGACCTCGTCTGAGAAGGCCAGGCAGGTAGCTTCATCATCGAAATAGGCCAATAAATGCACATCTTCTCGCGTCTGTAATTCAAGCCCATACAAGAAGGCAAGACCTGCATCCCGTGCGACTTGTGCGATGGCCGGTGTCATCGCGGCTGTGTTGTGATCCGTGACGGCAATGAGATTCAGGCCTGCAGCCAGAGCCGCATCGACAATGGCACGAGGAGTCATCGTCGATTGGCCACAAGGAGAAAGGCAGGAATGAATATGCAGATCGGCTCGATAGGTTCTCACAGAAATTCGCTGCTCGCTTTCTTCAGGACCCGAATTTGGGTGCCCAATTGCAGTATCCGAGCAACATGGGCAACACGCGTCCGCTGAATCGGCCAAGGCCGCCTTGCCCTGCTACGCGAACGCCAATTGTTGTTCCCGAATCTCGGGAAATATTGGGTCCGACAAACAAGACGGGAACGGGATCAATCGTATGATCGCCGAAGTCGATGGGCGTGCAATGGTCGCCTGTAAACGCCATGTGCGTTTGGTCCCAATCAACATGTTCAATCAGCACGCGGAACAACTCCGAATCCATCCGCTCGATGAACGCTTTCTTGGCTTCTGCATCTTGATCATGTCCAGCGTTGTCCGTGCCCTTCAGATGACAGAAGACGTAATCATAGGTCTTGAGCGTTTCCAGAATGGCCTCAGCCTTCGCACCGATATCCGTGTCCAAGCCGCCTGTGGCACCTTCGACGGGAATGAAGTCCATGCCACATGCCTCAGCAATGCCTCGATAAAGAGCTCCTCCGGAAATGACGGCTCCGCGTGCACCAAGCGTCGACTCAATCGAAGGAAGTTCAGGATAGTCGGCAGATCCACGAAGCAAGAGAACGTTGGCAGGCAGTTTGCCTTCAGCCGTTCGCTTCTTGTTGAGCGGTAGATCCTTCAGAAGTTCGTAACTCTGCTGTGTGATCTGATTGACGATGTCGGCCGTCTTCTGGGTACCGGGAACGTCTTGGGTCGGCACGCATGTGTGCAACACGCTACCTGTTTCATGGGGGTCTACTTCGCTCACAAAACGAGACAAGCCTTCTGCTCGAATTCTTAATGCGCCGCGATGTTGCGTGCTGGCCAAGAACTCGATCTCTACACCCGGAATGGATAATACACGCAAGGCGTCTTCTAGCTCGTGCTGACCTTCGCTAATGCGTCCGGCCCGCCGATCGAGGAGTCGGAGGCCTTGATCCGAAGGTTCGACGGTCGAGAAGTTGGCGCGGAATGAGATGTCGCCTACGCAAACGTCCATTCCCATGCCCAAGCACTCGAATACGCCGCGACCTGTATAGACCTTGTATGGATCATAGCCAAGGAGCGAAAGATGGGCTGTGTCACTGCCAGGACGGATACCCGGTCCAATCGGATCCACCAAACCCAAAGCGCCTCGGGTGGCTAGTGCATCCAAGAATGGTGTATCAGCGGCTTCCAAGCATGTACTGCCATTGAGATCAGTCGGTCGTCCGCCCAGTCCATCTGCAATGATAAGAATGCCCTTCATCGTTCTCCTCCTGTGAAGCTTCGCTACAGTATCGAACGCGAGTTAGGTTTTCAACAGATAGTGCAGCAAAGCGTTTCTCATAA
>CAZKDW010000202.1:0-1916 GCA_964551625.1 uncultured Thermotogae bacterium
CCGAAGTAGTGGCAGATGCTGCCGCCGAGAACGAACAGATGCCAGATCATGTGGCTGTAGGGCATGCGTTTCCAACAGTAGAAGATGATGCCAAGCATGTAGGATAGTCCTCCTGCAGCAAGGAAGATCAGCGATTCGTGTGGAACATAGAGCCAGAACTGCTGCCCGGCAATGACGATGAGCCACCCCATGAGGATGTATAGGGCTGTGGAGGATTTGCGCAGCCGACCGATGAACAGGCTCTTGAACACGATGCCGAGAATGGTCAGCGTCCAAATCGCAATCATCAGAGAAAGGCCCCATGCTCCCCAGAGGGGAATGAGCATGTACGGCGTGTAGGTGCCGGCAATGAGCAGATAAATCGACGCATGATCAAATACCCAGAACACGCGCTTAGCTCTTGGCGCATGGAGTGCGTGGTACAGCGTGGATGACGTGTGCAGCAGAATCAGCGTCGCGCCATAAATGGCAAAGCTCACGACGTGGATGGCTGAGCCGAACATGACAGCACGTACGATGAGAATGACGGTTCCAGCAATACTGAGTAGGGCGCCGACGCCGTGGGTTACACTGTTGCCGATTTCCTCGCCAAGACTCGTCTTGGGGGGCATGATTCTGGTCTTCTTCTTGGTCATGAGGTGGGAATAGTACTGAACAGCGATGCGAGAATCAGGTTTCGCCGTTGAAGTTTCGCACGTAAAGGATGCCCTTCTTCTTACGATCAATCACTGCAAGCGCGCCCATCTCGCGTAAACAGTAGGCAATCTGCTGCGCGATGCGGCGCGGCCTGCTGATAGCATGGGCGAGGTCTGCTGTGGTGAATGGCTCTTCCAGCGTGGAGGGAATGGCAGCAAGGAAGTCGCCTGGGTGATGGAAGGTGGCGGTATCAAATACTTCAACCAATCTGCGCTCCTGCACTTCCCAATCCTTCCATCGGCGCTTGCGCGTTGTCCTCGGCTGTCGAATCTCCTCGACATGAATGAGCAATGCCTCGACAGAAAAATTGACGTCGCCCAGGAAGTCTCGAAGGCTGACCAGCTGATGGAACACATCAAGCAACTCGCCGTGTTTGGGCGACTTCCGAGAGCCAACAATCGCCCCCTCACTGTCGATCGTAATGATTGTCTTCTGCCGCGCGATGGGGATGACGAGATGCACGGCGTGGTGTCTCAGGAGGGAATTCAGCTTCCGTTTGAGTGGAGACGTCGAGCCAGTCTGAATCTCGATGAGCTGAGATCCCCGCACAATGTCTGCGACAAATCGGCCGACCGGCACTTCGAATTGATCTCCTGGCTCGGCTACCCACGCCTTCAGGGAGGCGTGGAGCGGCTTCTCGTTTAGTGTGCCGATGTGGGGAGCTGTAGGCTGAGCTGGTATAGACTTAGCGGACAATGAGCCACGTTCCTACTAACAATACCAATATCCCGGCGATTCGAGACACAGTGAGCGGTTGTTGGATGGCCCCCAAGAACCCGTAGTGACTGAGAAGGGCGCTGAAAACTAGCTGTGATGCCACGGCAATTGTTATCGCAGGAGCTAGGCCGATTCGCGGGATAACGAAAGCATAGCCGCCCACGATCATGACTCCGAGAGCTCCCCCGCACAATACGTACCAGGGCGCGGATTTCCATGCACCAAGGCCTCCTCCGCCGATGATCAACAGATAGATGCCAGAAATCAGAAATCCTCCCAAATGAATGATGAAGACTGACTCCATGATTCCCACGTGCTGGCCGAGAATGCCTGCAAACTGTGTCTGAGAGGCAATGGCCAGGCCGACGACAACCGTGAGAATGATGGATGGAAGAAAGATGGCCATAGTGCTCCTTTCAGATGAGTGTGCAGATCAACCGCGTGCCGTTAGGCTACGGCATCCCCCTCTAAGACAGTCAGCAGATGGTATACGAATGCACACT
>CAZKDW010000203.1:0-1915 GCA_964551625.1 uncultured Thermotogae bacterium
CCACCACAGTAATGGCCTCCACCTGTACATCGGGATGCTGAAGCGCCATGACCAACGCGACGGCATCGTCTGAAGCCGTGTCCGTATCAATGATGAAGTGACGCACATGAACCTCCTTGCCTCCCTGTTCTCGAAGGATTGCCAGTTCTTCCCGAGGGATTGTACCGTAAGCATCTAGTTAATTGTTGGCCCCTTGTACTATTGCGGACGGCTCGGCCGTGCATTCGTGATGTTGATTGCGCTCGCATGATTTGAATTATTAGTCTCAAGAATTATAATGAGTCGATATAAGTGCTAAGGCTCATAAAGCGAGGTAATCATGACCATCCAAGATTCTCCGCAACAGTCGATGCTTGTGGCTGCATTGACAGGCGATCTTGTTGGGTCAACCCAGCATATGCCAGCGGACAGCAAGAAGCATGTCCACAGCGCTCTCTCATTCTTGAAAGCAGCTCTACAGTTCGTTGAGACTGATGTCCCGCAGAATCCGGTTCCGGAGTTCGATATCTTCCGCGGCGACGGCTTCCAGGGGATTGTGGAGATTCCAAAGGCTCTCTATGTAGCTCTTATCATCCGCCTACACCTTCGCCTTAGGTCAGCAAAGATATCCCCAGACATGCAGAATCTCGATGCGCGAGTTGCCATCGGAATTGGGGAGATAATCGTTTCCGGTGCGCGCGTGTCTGAGCATGATGGAAGCGCTCTGCGCAGATCGGGGCCATTACTTGATGAGATGAAGCGGAATGAAACTCGGCTTCGCTTCAGAACGCCATGGAATGAGATTACTACGGAACTAAATACTGAATGCAAGCTGCTAGATGCTCTGATGACCAGATGGTCCACCGAACAGGATGAAGCCATCCTCTACCGTGTGCTAGGAATGACCCAAGAGAAGATTGCGGGAAAAGTAGGAATCTCTCAATCTGCAGTTGCTCAGAGATTGAAGCGTGCGGGAGCATCAGCGGTTGAAGCTCTTCTTGAACGCTATGAGACACTGGCGATCAGTAGTATAAGCCTTTAGGATTATAACGCTGCCATATAAGGACTGGTGATTATGCTGGACAACACACTCTCGCTCGTTCCATTTCTCGCCATTCGCCTTATCCTTGTTCATGTAATAGCTGACTTCGTTCTGCGGTCCCGTATCCTGCGACATGAGAAAGCTCATAAGCTTCTCCGAATCCTAACCCTTGCCATTATCAGATCAGTACTCATCTACACGGCAGCGTCAGATTGGTCCAACTACTGGATACTCGTCATTGCGCTCTGTGCTACCATCCTCGCAGAGCTTCCTAGACCAAGACATGCAAGAATCTACCCACAGTGCGCACAGAGACAGTTTCTGCACGTCATTGCATTGTGTGCAATATGGCTCTTGTCAGCCAATCCGTCCGCAGAATCAGTTACGGGAACGCTTTCAGCGATATGGTCGAATCCTACTCTCTGGATAGGTGCTCTGGGCTATGCCTTCGTCATCTGGCCCGCAGGTTACTTGACAGGCGTATTTACAGCCCCCTGGAGAGGATCCATTCAGACGAACGATGCCCAAGGACTTCGGAATGCAGGTCTATGGATTGGTCGGCTAGAACGAATTCTCATAATAACTGCCATCCTGGTTGATCAGTTTGCCTTGATTGGTTTCCTTGTAGCCGCAAAGTCAATCCTCCGTTTCGCAGATATCCAGACCAATAAAAACAGGCAAGAAGCTGAGTACGTTCTCGTCGGAACTCTGTTCAGCTTCACGGCCGCAATCGCGGTTGGGCTGATCACGAAGGCTACGCTCACATACGCCGCGGCCCTACTGGCGCCCTAGAAACAGAGCACGCACTCTTCGCGAGCAAGCGAGATAGTGCGAGGTCTTACTCCCACTCGATGGTTGCCGGAGGCTTGCTGGTGATGTCATAGACGACGCGTC
>CAZKDW010000204.1:0-1893 GCA_964551625.1 uncultured Thermotogae bacterium
GGCAGCACGCGCTCGAACAGTGTGGTGCCGTCAGTCAATGCCTTGCGCGTTTCATTGGGAACGCCCTCGAAGGCCATTTTGCAGCGCTCGTCAACAGTCTCTATGGCCATATCCATGTCGCTCTTGGGACCCCAAACAAGGATCTGGGCGTCCCCCTCGCTGCTCGACAAGGCAGCTCGAATACGACTCCATACCTGCTCATCTGGTGCAGGATCAAGCGTTTCGGAATGGAGAAGATTGGGTTTATCAATACAGGCAATGACCTTGATGCGATCGGACAGTTCATCAGCAAAGCAGCGATTGGGATTGGTGAAGTGTGGCAAGATGTCGGCAAATCCGGGTAGGTTCATCGCAACCATTGCCTCAGGTATTTCTTCTGACGAGGAATGTGCTTGATAGTCCTTGGGGGCAAGCGTGACAGTTGACAGTGTCCATGTCGCGGGCTCGGATACGTTGTTTCTCAGCTGGTCGCGAATGGCAAGCAGCGCCTTCTGCCGAAATGCCTCATTGTGCGTAAGCTCGGGAATCCAACGAATGTGCTGAACGCCTTTGATCTCGACGCGCGTGCCACCGGCAATGCTAACATTGACATCCTCACGGCCTGCGCCGATGCCGACATTGACGTGGCCCGTGCTGCGATTGAGGAAGCGAATGTGTTGGGCGGCTTCTTCAGCCTCATCGGGAGTCAACAGCTCGGGATACGTTACGGTCTCGATGAGTGGGGTTCCCAGTCGGTCGGTGCTGTAGATTCGTTCGTGCCCAATGTCAGACACTTCGCGGCACGAATCTTCTTCAATACTGAGCTGGATGATGCGCACGGTTTTGTTGGCCAGTGGAATCTCGCCATCAATGCCCACGATGGCTGTCCGTTGGAATCCTGTAGGAATGCTGCCATCCAGATACTGCTTGCGGGCGATGTGTAGCTCTCCCACCAATTGGCTTCCCAAGAGAAGGGCGATCTCTGTGGCGATGGCCAGCGCATCTCGGTTAATAGGGAAGGGGGGCGTGTCGTCGATGTCATAGGTACAAGCGGTCTCGCCCTTGATGCGATAGATGATGTTCTTCTTCGTCTTGAATTCCATCAGAGCAGTTCCGTCGTACTCGCCAAGTTCACTCAACGTAGGTCTCATGTGGCGAACAACCTGTGCATCGTATGCAGTGCCATCTTGATACTGCCCAGCGGGACACCGGCAGAAGAGTTTCTTCTGAGTCTTTAGTTGCTGATGGACTTCCAACCCACAACGAAAGCCCATCTCCTCGTACAGAGACTGAGTGGCCGTCTTCCGTGGCACATAGCCAACACGGGTTTTGCTGGTCTCATAGACATTGGCAGGATTGTCGGAATCACTCATCTGGTTGGCCTCATCCCCATTCGAAGCAGAGTTTTGAATCGGTTGTGGGAAAGGTTATTTCACGCGACACAGAAGGGCAAGGAAGATGAGAAGAACGAGTGGAAGTGCCATGCCCAATGTGATCTCTGTAACTAAGAAGAGGGAGTCAACGCTGTATACTGTGACAAGCTTATTTTTGATGTCAAGCCGTGTTCGCAAGCGGCCTTCTGGTACTGAGAGGGAGTCCGAAGGGGAGGTAGGGTTCGGATGAATACGACATTTTTGACGTGGTTGACTGTAGCTGCTGTGGTGGGCGGTGCTCTTCTGCTATTTCTAGGGATGCCTGGGAGTGAGCAGGCAGCGCCGTTGGCCTTGGAGACCGTATCAACAGAAGAGGCTGCGACAGTTGCGGGCGGCGCATACTGGGAGCCGGTTACGCCTGTGGCAACAAGGCCGACTGCCGTGCCCGTTGTCATGCAACCTGTGAATACAAGACCGCCAGCTGCTCCAACCTATGCTCAACAGCCGCAAGTCCAACCTTGCGGGGCCTGTGGTGCAACTT
>CAZKDW010000205.1:0-1886 GCA_964551625.1 uncultured Thermotogae bacterium
GTCACCGAGGTTGCACTTTCCGCAGATGTATCCGGCGGGCGGATACCCTACACCATTACGTGGAAAGACGCCTCAGGAGCGACGATTGGAGACTCTCCAGATATCTTCGTGTCAGACCCAGGCACGTATACAGTCATCGCCATTGGCAACAACGGCTGTAGCACGGAGGCAGTCATCGCTGTCGAGCAAGACATCGAGCCGCCTGTCGTAACAGCATCTGTCGATGGTATCCTCACATGCGCTCTTACGTGCGTGAACCTCCATGCCAATGTGGTCGGGGGGCGAGCTCCTCTGACATTCGAATGGACCAATGAAGCAGAACAGGCTATCGGAAGTACTGTGGGCCTGGCTGTGTCGATCCCCGGCGTTTATACGATCCAGGTCACGGAGGCGAATGGATGCACGTCAAGCGATCGCATCATTGTCGCTCAAGATAAGGAAGCGCCTACGGTCACTGTCTCTGCCAGCGAGTCGCTTACTTGTTCAGTCACAGAGGTACTGCTAACGTCTACAGTATCTGGCGGACACGCTCCCTACATCTATGAATGGTCGGCAGCTAGCGGATCGATTGTGGGACAGACATCCGTCTTGACTGTATCCACACCAGGCGGTTACACACTCGCAGTCACTGGTGCCAATGGGTGCTCAAGCAGCGCAATCTTGACCGTACAGGAAGACACGGAACCTCCTGTGATCACAATTCTTGAGCCAGAACAACTCACCTGTGTTATCACAGAAGTCGCTATCACAGCTGATGTCTCTGGTGGGAGTACCCCCTACTCCTATGTCTGGATGGATGCCTCGGAGGATATCATCAGCCAGTCCGAAGCCGTAGCCGTCTCAATGCCAGGCATCTATTCTGTCAAAGTAACCGGAGCCAACGGATGTCAGTCCACAGCCAATGTCACGGTTCAACAGGATGTCGAGCCTCCTATCGTCGCCATCCCTGTTCCTGAGGTACTCACGTGCGCACTGCCAGAGATTACCCTTACAGCAGCTGTTGCCGGCGGGCGTTCTCCCTATACCTATTCATGGACAAACGGAGCAGGACAGATCATTGGATTTACGCAGCAACTCGCTGTGAAAAAACCAGGGCCCTACTACGTCACAGTGATGGGTGCAAACGGCTGTGAAAGCAGCTCAAGCGTAACTGTCCAGCAAGATACAGAAGCCCCCGCAATCGTCCTTGTTGTTCCTGCACAACTCACCTGTTCGGTTTCAGTCATCACTGTGACGTCCTGCATATCTGGAGGGCGCACACCCTACGTCTATCAATGGACTGATGAGGAAGGCCACATCCTTGGGGGTGACTCCCAGCTTCCTGTTGAAGACCCGGGCACCTACACGCTCAAGGTCACTGGCGCGAATGGCTGTGAAAGCAGCGCAAGCGTAACCGTGCAACAAGATATGACTCCTCCATGTATTTCGCTCTGCGAAGAGTGGCTACTGACCTGTGCTGAACCGACCGTCTTTGTCGATGCCGATATCTGTGGCGGACGGGCACCCTTCACGTATCAGTGGATAGATGATTGTGGTGTTGTCATCGCAACAACTGAGGACATCACGCTTGGCATTGCCGGTATCTACACACTGACAGTCACGGGAGCCAACGGATGTACAGCGAGCAGTAGCGTAGAAGTCATCGACGGCATCAACCCTCCGACAGTCAACGCAGGCCCAGATCAGGTGTTAGCTTGTGTGGGCGATGAAATCCTGCTGAATGCGACAGTGACAGGCGGGGCATACCCCTACACCTTCACTTGGGTTGATTCCTGCGGCGAAATCGTCGGAACTTGCGAAGACCTAGTTGCTACGCTCCCCGGAATCTATATTCTGACAGTTCGTTCAGCCGATGGTTGTGTCGGCATGGATAGCGCGACGGTTGA
>CAZKDW010000206.1:0-1879 GCA_964551625.1 uncultured Thermotogae bacterium
GGGGAGGAAGGATGCAGGTACATGATGTTCGGCTCCGAGGTGAGAAAGGAACTGGATTACCGCGAGCTACACGTTGTGCGGTTGGCCACGCAGATGGCAGGGTTGATCAGGAAGTATCGAGGCAAGTTCCTTCGCACCAAGAAAGGCGAGAAGGCTCTCTCTTCGCCGAATAATGGCAAACTCTACCTTGAGTTGCTCAAAGCCTATACTTGTAAGTTCAACTGGGGCTACAGCGATAGGTATCCCGATCTCATGATGATTCAGGAAGCATTCCTCTTCTCGCTGTTTCTCCTGCATCGCTTTGGGGACGAGCTTCGCTGTGAGTCGTTCTACGCGGAAAAATTCCTTCAGGCATTTCCGAGCGTCGTGGACGAGATCCGTGAACCCTTGTATGGGAGCAAGGCGGACGAGATCACGCACTGCTATTCAGTGCGCACTATGAAACGATTCGCCCATCTGTTCGGCCTCATCGAACTGGATGACGATTCGCCCATACGTATCTTGAGAGACTCTCAGATCAAGAAGACACCTTTGCTTGATCAGCTGGTCAGTTTTCCGTAAATAAGAGGGGACAGGCTGCTTTTCTCTCTTCGAAACATCACCATGAATCAGCGTTTTGTCTGCGCTTGCCCGTTGGAATACGGCTGAAAAAGTAGCCTGTCCCCTTTCTGAGACTTCACAGGTCGTTCGCTTTGTGTCCCGGGCACTTGGGCCACGCTAACATGAGGGACTAATCTCATCCCGATGGCAACAACTCGCTCGGCATTCACAGGTGGGTGAGGGTAGAATGGAAGCGGAAAGTAGAAGGAGATCGGGACGATGGACAGAGAGATCATCTTTCTCGTAGAGGAATCCCCAGAGGGCGGTTTCGAGGCAAGAGCCCTCGGTCATTCCGTCTTCACCGAAGCCGAGACGTTTGAGGAACTGAAAACGATGGTCCAGGATGCCGTGCGCTGCCACTTCGGAGAGGGGGACGGGCCATCGCTCATCCGGCTTCATCAAGTAAAAGACGAAGTTATTGCTGCGTGAAGCTTCCGAGAAATGTCGGTGGAGAAGAACTGGTCAGTCTCCTCAGCAGATACGACTATCGGATGGACCTCCAAACAGGGAGTTACTCGTGGTTGGGTTCGTGCGTCCTGCCTGTTTGTGACGCATCATCCATCCTCTGTGCCGTAACGCCATGTTCTTGTCGTGTAGCGTCGGGACCTGTGCCCGACGTTGAGGGTCTTGTTCGAACGCAGATCACTCAGCGAGCGGGCCAGACAACAAGCCAATTCGCCCAGGGGGAATCTCCGCATTCCTCCCCTCCGGCAAGTTCCAGGTTGGCTCGCGGAGGTCCGTCATGAAATCGTTTGTCAGCGATCTCTATGCATAGGTGATGTTCAAGTCGGTAGATGCCGCACGGAGACGTTTGTCGGCGGTCCACAAGGGGACCCTTGTAAGAAGCGCTGAAGCAAGCAAGTGCACATCAATGAAGCCAAGTCCTCTGGCCATCAAGTCGTGAGATTCGATGAGGTGAAGGACTTCCTCATGCTTCGCGACCACCGCTGCAGGTAACGCATGGAGTGAAGAAAGAATCTCGGTTCGATTCTTGATGTTCCCGCAGGCCAGCTCGCCGATGATAAAGGGATGGCAAACAACTCCACCGTTTTCAAGTAGCGTCTTTAGGCGAGCATTCCCCTCGCGCAGATGTGAGATCCAAATGGACGTGTCAACCAGAACCATGCTCAGCTCACTCTGCCATTCGACGCCGGGGAACGGGCCGCAGATTTGGTTCCGACGCTCCAAGTGTGGCCAGCCTCTTGCTGCTCTCGCGAGCGATTAACGCCTCCAATCCCAGCCTCACTAAAGATGTCTTCTCCTTGATGCCGGTTAATTC
>CAZKDW010000207.1:0-1876 GCA_964551625.1 uncultured Thermotogae bacterium
GCTTCTTGCTGCTCTGCATGCAGTTCGACAAGCTTGACATGATCTGCGGCTGCGTTGGCTTCATCGAGAGCGGTTTGGAGGAGTTCCAGAGCTTCTTCTGCTTCAAGAATGGTTTCTTCCATGGCCGCCAGTTCTTTCTTCTCGTGATAGGTCAGTTTGGCGCGTTGAGGCTTGGCTGCTTCAGAAGCAGCTTCAGACTTGGGTTCATTGACTGGAGAGCTTGCACTCTTCTTGCGTTGATCGGCTTGCAGCCATTGCGACACACTACCGTAGTTGCCCCATGCCCCTTCGCCATGTAGGCCGATGAGATCTGTGCAGACGCGATCGAGCATGTGGCGGTCGTGGGTAATCAGAACAACGGCTCCTGGGAATTCAATGAGCGCCTCTTCCAAGACTTCGATAGAGCGAATATCCAGATCATTGGTCGGTTCGTCGAGCATAAGGACATCAGCAGGCTCGCGCATCATCATGGCCATCAGCACGCGCGCCTTTTCACCGCCGGACAGCTCGCCCACAGGCATCACCAGTTGATCCACGCGAAATCCGAATTGCCTGGCCCAGGCTGCTACGTGTGTTGATCGGCCCAAGAACGACACGTTGTCGCCCTGAGGTGCCAGCGCGCGTCTGAGTGTTACCGTCGGATCGAGCTGTTCACGTTGCTGATCGAACAGCGACACGCGAAGATCGACGGCGTGCTTCACATTGCCTGCATCCTGCTCCAGCATCTTCGCCAACACCTTGAGAAGCGTCGTCTTTCCACTGGCGTTGTTGCCTGCGATACCCAGTCTCGTACCTCGACGGACATGCGCGTCCAGGTTCTTGAATAGCAGATTCCCACCGAGCGTTTTCTCCAACCCTGTACCTGTCATCAATTCGTGAGTACGTCGGCCGCTGGCATTGAAGTCGATGCTGACCTCATCCGTGCCTTGGGATCGGCGATTGGCTTCTGACAGCTGTTCGATCTTCTTGTGTGCTGAATCGATTCGATACGCGGATTTGCTGGATCTGGCCATGGGACTATGGCCGAGCCATTTCACTTCTCGCCGCACTTCATTGGCTAAGGCACGTCGCTCAAGGTCCAGTTCTTGAAGGAAGGTCTCTCGCTTTTTCAGGAAATCAGAATAATGGCCATTGACACTGAACACACCTTCAGGATATCGGGGATCAATCTCGACAATGCGGTCGGTTACCCGTTCCAGGAAGTAGCGATCATGCGACGTAAGAATGAAGGCAAATTTAGCACGTGCCAAGAACTTCTCTAACCAGTCGATGCCGGCTAGATCCAGATGGTTGGTCGGTTCATCCATCAGCAGCAGATCGGGCTCTTGAACGAGATGGCAGCCTAAGGCCAGGCGCTTCTTCCAGCCGCCCGAGAGCGTATCCACACGCACATCGACATCATCGAATCCCAGCCTGCGGAGCATCTTTCGCGCTCGCACGAGCGGTTCGTGTTCTTCGAGCTCAAGATGGGACAGAGCATCAAGGATGGCGTTTTGCGCTGTGGCATCGGGTGCAAACACGTCAGTCTGCGGAAGAAAGGCGATACGCGATTGGTTGGCGCGATCGACCCATCCGGTGTCGGGAGTCTCTTCCTCAGCGAGAATACGGAGCAACGTCGTCTTGCCTGCACCATTGGGCCCGACCAATCCGACGCGTTCATTCGGTTGGAAGGTAATCGATAGATCCTCAAACAGTGCGTGTGCGGAATACGCCTTGCTCAAGTTTTGCACTGATAGAATTGCCAAAATCCCTCTTTTCAATCTGCTGCGTGATAGGCCAATGATCCCATAATCTGCCCTCAAATGCAGCGTGTGAGCCCATTCATTCGTCTAGTTGAACAGCTCACGTTTGCGGAATGGTGCGAGTGCGAATCGGC
>CAZKDW010000208.1:0-1866 GCA_964551625.1 uncultured Thermotogae bacterium
CTTAGCCGCCGCACCCGCCGCTGACAGACTGTGTGTGCACGGTCATCGTATGTGAGATGGTTGAGACGTCGCCTGCATTGTCTACTACAGTAAGCTGGACCTGGTAAAGTCCTAGCTGATCGTAGCTATGGCTCAGTCTTGTCCCTCGTTGTGTTGCGCCGTCGCCAAAATCCCATATGAAATCGATGATCTGCCCGTCTGGGTCAAACGAAGACGAGGCATCAAATTGAACGATCTCGCCAGGGATCGGGGCGTCATTGGAGAATCGACAACTGGCAATAGGCGCTGTATTTACAACCTGAATGATGGCCTCAGCAACCGCCGATTGGCCAACGATGTCTGTGACCGTCAAGCAGACAACATAGTCGCCTGACAGTGAGTAGTTCTGCACAGTCTGGATGCCGTCGACACGAGCCGCTTCCTGATCGGGAAACTCCCACGAATACGTAAGGAGTTCGGAATCATCCTCGGACAGCGCGCCGGATAGCTGAACGCTCAGCGGAGCCTTGCCTGCAGCCGGTGTCGCCGAGATGATGGCAATAGGCGCCTCATCGGGAGTGAGCCATGAGCATCCGCTCAAGGCGGCTAGGCAGCAGGCTCCCAGTAACAGACAGTGATAGCGAGACCATTTCATGATGTTGCTATCCTAGTGCGATGAACCGCGGACTGCGAAGCCGTGTGTGAGATTGGAACGCGAAAGCCGTCACCGCTGCAGCTTGGACAAGCGTGCATGATTTGTCAGACATGATGCGAAGCTTGCGTGCTAGTATCATTCGCAGCTACTGAGTGAGGGTACTATATGAGTGTGCGCGACGGGAATAGCATGGAAGATGAACAAGGAACCTGGGTCTCGAGCGAAGATGTTGCTCGGTATGCTGAGGCAGACCTTGATCGATGGCGGCAACTCATTGGGTATCGGGTTCAGCATCACGATGCCCGTTGGGGAGTCGGCGTTATCGAAGCTATCTTGTGGGGATCTCCCTGTGATCACGTGCCCGACTATGTGCAGGTGAGAATTCGTTATGAAGCTGGCTGGACAGTCATGGCCCATTCTGCGACGTGGCAGCAGCACCATCAACAGGCGTCTGTCCCCGCACACATTGAAGCTGTCATCCGCGAGTGTCTTGATGAGGCTCTTTCTGAGGATGAGCAAGCTGACTGTTTGGCCAAGCACTCCCGTGAGATGAGAGAGCAACAGGATCGCCAAACACTCGAACGTAGGAAGAAGAGGCAGCAGGCGTCTGTTATCAGAGAGTCTGAGAACTAATTTCCTGTTGCGAATCGAATGACTGAAGGATCTGTTCTGCAGCCATTCGAGCAGCCAGACCGCAAGCAGCAGCACATGCGCTGGGGCCGTTGGCATCTTGCCATGCCTGGGCTTTCGATACATCGTCACAAATCCACCCAATAAGTGATTCCTGCACACCATAGCAGCGCGTGCTACCCAGGGCTTCTGTGAACGACTCGACGAATGCCTTGGCTGCAGCTCGTGCCCGGAGATCGCGCTCGATATCGTGGTAGCCGTCTGATCCCAGAGCCTGACCGATGGCCATAAGTCCCCCGATGACACTGCCGCAGGTCTCTCCCGTTCCCGCAATTCCGCCGGCAAGCGCTGAACAGGCCTGGATCATTCCCGTGTCGGGCAGGCGAAGGTGGGTCTGAACCGCCCACAATGTGGAGCGACAGCAATTGGAGTAGGTGCGAAGATTGGTGAACGCGGACTGGGCAATGGCATCCAGCAGTTTCCGTCGGGATTCTTCCAGCGATGTCTCAGCCGAAGGCGGCTCGATCGGCCTAGATCCCCAGATTTGTGCCACCAGATTGTCGAATGTGCTCACATTGTCCTCCAGATGAAGAACGATACTG
>CAZKDW010000209.1:0-1818 GCA_964551625.1 uncultured Thermotogae bacterium
GGCGGCAACCCAACCCGAGCTCCGACACTGCGTCGGCCTTCTGGGTTTGATTGAACGCACGAATTATACTACGCGAGCAGATAAGGAGGCGGGATGCAAGAGCGAGAGGCCGTGCTTCGCGAATTTCTCGCACAGAACCCGGCAGATATTGCTGAGGTACTAGGCGATCTGTCGCAGGATCAGGCTACAGATCTGGTCCATCATCTCTTCCTCAGCCAAGCAGCTGCAGAACCTCTAGGGGAGATGGATGCAGACGACTCGGCGGAACTCGTCGCCCAACTTGACCGCAAGGAAGCCAGTGTCATCTTGGCACGGATGGACCCCGACGATGCCGTCGACGTGTTGCTTGAGCTGCCTGAAGAGGTTCAGCAAGAGCTCCTCTCACGACTCAGCCGATCGGATGCTCGTGTCCTGACAGAGTTGCTTGCCTATCCGCCCGATTCCGCCGGCGGATTGATGTCGCCTGAAGTCGTTCCTCTCTCTCTGTCCATGTCCGTTCAAGAGGCCGTCGATCACCTGCGGCAGCGCGTGCAAGAGGCCGAAACCGTGTACTACGCCTATGCTGTCGACGAGGACAATCGCTTGATCGGTGTGCTGTCATTACGCGATATGGCCTTGGCTGATCCCAACTGCACGTTGCAGGACCTCGTCATTCGCGATGCGGTGTCTGTTCCCGTCGATACAGATGCCGAAGACGTGGCTCACATTTTTGATAAGTACAACTATCTTGCCCTACCTGTGGTGGATCACGAGAACAAGCTGCTCGGCGTCATCACAATTGACGATGTCATTGATGTCATCCGTGAAGAAGCGACCGAAGACATTTATGGGTTGGCCGGTGTGCCTTCTGAAGAAGGCGTGGACACCACGTGGTCGGAATCGCTCCGTCTTCGTCTTCCGTGGCTCTATATCCGGCTACTTACAGCACTGGCTGCTGCTGCCGTTGTAGGCGTTTTCGAAGACACCATTGCCAAGGTCGCCGCCCTGGCCGTTCTCATGGGCATTATCGCTGGTCAGGCGGGCAGTGCCGGTATGCAGACCGTCACCATCATCACACGTGGGATGGCATTGAGAGAATTGGATAGGAACGAAGGCTGGAAACTGCTGGGGAAAGAAACGCTGCTAGGAATCGCCAATGGCGTCTTGATCGGAGCGACTGTCGGATTGATTACCTATCTCTGGAAGGGGCAGTTTCTCATGGGCCTTGCCGTATTCCTTGCCATGACAGTTAATATGATTATCGCCGGTGCCTGTGGCGTTGCGCTCCCGCTATTGGTTCGCAAATTAGGTAAGGATCCAGCATTGGTCTCGGGGATCTTCTTGACGACAATTACGGATGTATTGGGATTCGGACTCATGTTTATTATCGCCATCTGGCTGCTACCGGAGATTTGAGATGAGACAGCCTCTTCCCGTTTGGTCCATCCCCTTTCTGTTAGCCCTCGTGGGTATCGTCGCATGGGTTGGCCATCTCTCACCTGCCGTTCTCCTGATTGTAGTGCTTGAGACCCTCATCTTTTCCGGCTACATGATCTTACAATCACGAAGCGAGCCCTCAGATCGGCAGCCAGCATCCAATCTCTTGACACTATTCCCAGGGCATCTGCTTGTGCTGATCATCATTGCCCTGCTGGATGAACCCAATATGCTAGCATGGCTGTGGACACTCGTCCCGCTCTCAACCCTTGCCTACGATGTCGTCGGCAGGAGTCAGAAGCTCTCATCCGTCCTTCGGATGTCGATCTCGATGATTCTCTACGGTATACTGTGGGCCGATCTCTTCCTCTTATTAGAGAGAGCCGTTGTGTTGCATCGGCA
>CAZKDW010000210.1:0-1797 GCA_964551625.1 uncultured Thermotogae bacterium
GTTCTGACGCTTCCAGCAGCGATTGCCCTTACGCTGGGTGCCAACATCGGAACGACAATCACGGCCCAGATTGCATCGATTGGGTCGTCCGTATCTTCCAGGCGGCTGGCTATGGCTCAGTTGACAGTCAATACTGCCGGGGTCGCCGTGTTTATTCCCTTCGTTCCGTGGTTTGCACGGATGGTTGCTCTTACTTCCGTTTCCCTTCCTAGGCAGATTGCCAATGCCCACACGATCTTCAACGTGGCTGTAACGCTGGCCCTCATCCCTTGTGTTGGTGGACTGGTTTGGCTGGTGAAGCGATTCGTCCGAGGCCGTGAGTCCACGGGAACGGCTGCGCCACAGTTCCTCTCAGAAGAGGTTCTCTCCACACCTTCAGTGGCGCTGAGTCAAGCAAGGAAAGAGGTTCTCCGGACAGCAGAGATAGCTACGTCGATGATCCGCGCATGTCATCGGGGCTTGTTGGGACGCAATCGAACGATGGTTGCCGAAGTCTTTGAGATTGAAGAGGCCGTGGACAGCCTGAAGAGAGCTATTGAATATTATCTTGACCGCATTCACAGCGACGCTCTTTCGGACAAAGAAGCACGGCTATTGCATGTGCTACACCATGTCATAGGTGACATCGAGCGAGTGGGAGATCAAGCCGTCAATGTCGCTGAACGATCTATTGTCATCTTGCGTGAGCAGCAAGAGCTCTCTGAACCCGCGATTTGTGACCTGAATGATCTGTTCGAAAAAACGACAACACTCTACAGACAATCTATCGAATCCTTGAGAGATGAGGATCGTAAGTTGGCTCGCCACGCGCTAGAGCTAGAAGAGGAAGTCGATCGGCTAGAACGCGAATACAAGGCTAACCACTTGAATCGGCTGGAGCGTGGCGAGTGTACGTCGGCTGCCGGCGTCCTCTATGTCGAGATTCTCCATAACCTTGAACGAATAGGAGATCACGCAGTCAACATCGCCGGCGATGTGCTGTACTCAATTTAGGTCTTCCGATTCAACAGGACACGAGCAGATAGTAGTCAACAATCTGCCCATCTGCATTGCGCAAGGTTGCTAGATCACCAGCATCCCAAACAGGGGCTGTCGCATGCAAGTAGAGATGTGTGGATGAATTAACTCCTGATCCAGAATAGATGGTCACGTCTCTGCCAGCAGCAAGGCGTATACCTTCGGGTAATACGAATGTGTCTCCACGATCATTTTCCACACTCCATCCTGAGAGATCGATTCCTTCCTCTCCAGTAGTTCTTAATGTGAAATACTCATCATTAAGGTTGGCGGCATCATCTCCCTCTGCGTCGTAATGAAACGGCCATACGAACTTGACGGAGGGGCCTTCGGCATCGTCTGATGGAGCTTCCACAAGGACGTCATCAGTTGCAGATGCGCGGAAGCTCTGTTGATCAGTAACCTGCAGCGTGACAGTGAATGTGCGCTCGGTACTTGATTCATATGAGTGGGAGACAATCATTCCGTTGCCCTCCTGCCCATCGCCAAAATTCCAGGCGTATTCAGTGATGACGCCATCCGAAGAGTGTGATCCGGAAGCATTGAATGTGACGATCAATGGAGAGGGGCCTGAATTCGGAGATAGGATGAATGAGGCCGTTGGCAACAACGTCGAGCGGACACATCCGCTGGCGAGTAGCGTCAAGGATAGGAGCAGGGTGACAGACAGCCGTTTCTTCATGGTGACAGCAGGATAGCACATCTGTAGTGGATCTGGTTGTCACGCTTGGATAGCTATGCAAAGAGAGCGCCCGGGATTGGTTCCCGGGCGCTCTTCAT
>CAZKDW010000211.1:0-1792 GCA_964551625.1 uncultured Thermotogae bacterium
AAAGACGTCGCTGCCCCTATGCCGCTTTTTGCGCTGGGCGCTGAATCGCAGGGATTCATCGGACTCATGATCCAACAGAATCTGGGCAACCTGCTTGCTGAGCAGGGCCAGGGAGACATTTCTGTGGCCACAATCGTGACGCAAGTTGTCGTTGACAAGGGCGATTCAGCTTTTGCCAACCCCACCAAGCCCGTCGGCCCCTTCTACTCTGAAGAAGAAGCCAAGGCTTTGGAGGCAGACAAGGGCTACAACGTGCGCGAAGACGCTGGCCGTGGCTGGCGCCGCGTCGTGCCTTCTCCGGACCCGATTGAGATCAATGAGAAGGCCGCTATTCGACAGTTGGTCGAAGCCAAGGCGATTGTCATTGCATCGGGCGGAGGCGGAATTCCTGTCACAAGGGAGAACGGCAAACTCGTTGGCGTTGATGCGGTCATTGACAAAGACCTGGCTGGCGAACGGTTGGCTGTCGATGTTGGCGCATCCATCTTTATGGTGCTAACCGATGTTGACAGTGTTCGGCTGAACTACAATACGCCGGATGAGAAGGCGCTTTCGAAGATTACTGTCGAAGAAGCTAAGAAGTATGCGGAAGAAGGCCACTTCGCCAAGGGGTCCATGGAGCCCAAGGTTCGAGCGGCTGTTCGATTTGTTGAAGCAGGAGGGGAGAAGGCCATTATCACCTCTCTCGATCAAGCGGTCGCTGCCTTGGAAGGTAACGCCGGAACAACGATTACAAAGAACTAATTAGGAGGCACTTCTATGTCTAGTACAACCCTTCGAGGTCGCGATTTCATTACGTGGCTTGACTTCTCTCGAGACGAAATCGAGGCAATGCTTGGCACTGCCCATGACCTAAAACAGAAATTCATTCGCCGGGAACCCCACAAGGTTCTCGATGGCCAGACGCTGCATATGATGTTCTACAACTCTTCGCTGCGAACGCGGAACTCGTTCGAAGCTGGCATGACGCAGTTGGGCGGCCATGCTCACTTCTTGCAGCCGGGCGCCGTTTACACGCCTGCCCTCAAGGGCGACGAAGTTGCCTACTCGACCGAGCGTATTTCGGACGTGGCACGTGTGCTCGCTGAAATGGGTGACGCGATTGCTATTCGCATCTACGGAAAGCCGACGGGCTGGGAATATGGTAAGGGAGATCGAATCGTCCGCGAATTCGCCAAGTGGTCGAAAGTCCCTGTCATCAACATGGAAGACGACATTTACCATCCGTGTCAGGCATTGGCTGATGTGATGACGATGCAGGAGAAGCTGAGTAACAACCTGCAGGGTAAGAAATTCGTGATGTCGTGGGCCTATTCTGGTTCTGTTGCCAAGCCTCTGGCTGTCCCGCAGTCGGCGATCCTATCCGCAGCAATGATGGGCATGGACGTCACCTTGGCCCATCCCGAAGGCCTGGATCTCGATCCGAAGATTCTTCAAGCGACCAGAGATCTCGCCAAGAAGAACGGCGGAGCATTCAAGATTTCGCATGACAACATGGGTGAGACCTTCCAGGATGCGCACGTTGTCTATCCCAAGGCATGGACAGCACAGCCGACTGATGGCGGTGCTTGGGACGAGGCTGCAGCCAAGGCTATCTTTGAGGCAAACAAGGATTGGATCTGCACCCAGGACAAAATGGACATCACAGATGATGCTTACTACATGCACTGCCTGCCTGCAGACCGTGACATGGAAGTGACGGACGAAGTCATTGACGGTCCAAACTCGGTGATCATCGAAGAAGCGGCCAACCGTCTGCATGCGCAGAAGGGCATGATGGCCCTGATCATGG
>CAZKDW010000212.1:0-1773 GCA_964551625.1 uncultured Thermotogae bacterium
GATGCCGCTCCAGTACCCGGCATATCGGCCACTGCGATGAAGACCGTTCCCTGGGCGCCAGTCACAATGATGTCGCTGACGAACAGCTTGGCCTCCTGCAGTCCAGTATCGAAGAACCCCATGCAGGCTGACAGGCCAAGAATCATTCCTGTCGCCAGCAGGCCCAATACAATCCCCCGAGTTCTCATTGCGATCACGCCCTTCCTTCCTTTGTCGAGGTGGTTCATACTGAACCACCTCCCGGCAGTGACAACCGTATTCCGGCGATGTACTCCGCCAGAATCGTTGCGTCGTCCATATCGACATCACCGTCGCCATCCACATCAGCAGCCGCTCGTTGTGCCCCGGTTCCTGTCAAGTAGCCAGTGGCGATCTGCAGACATAATCGAACATCAAGAGCATCGAATTCGCCATCTCCGTTGACGTCCCCCAGAGCGGTTGCCAACACCGTTCCTGCGGTAAAGACAGTGCCTGTCATCTGCGCCAGCGTGGGAACCGTACTATCGGTAACTGTTACCGTGATCGTTTCACCGACTTGCGTCTGCTGGGAACACGCGATCCAGCTTGTCCCGTCCCAGTAATAGATGATCGTACCTGCTGTAGCCGGACCGAATTCAACCGTGAGGCTATCCACACCGGCGGTGGTATCGAGATAGACATCGTAGTAGTCACCTGAAGCCTCGAAGGTAGGAGTCCCCCCGCCGGGGTTCTCTTCGTACTTGGCAGTAGTAACAATTGTCTCTCCAGTACCAGTAATACCAACAGTCTCAATTCCTGATGCCGTATCACCCGTACTGACTGTACCTGATCCGGAGATGATTACAGTCTCGCTTTCTGTAAGCACAGCATCATCTCCCACTGGAATGAAGAAGACAGCGGTCGCATCTTTCAAAACACCAGCTGTCGCGGTCACCGTAGCAGTGACAGTCTCACTGCTTGACTCTGAGGTCAAGGTCGCCGTAGCTACGCCACCGGTTGTCTGCTTGGTAATTGTGCTTGAACCCACGGTCCCGTGATCGGTTTCAAATACCACGTTGGTACCGTCGGAGACAGGATCGCCTTCTGCATCGACAACAGTGGCAGTCAAACCAGTAGTTGAAATGCCATCGGCTGGTATATCCAGTAAATCAGCCTCTACTGTAATCTCGGCGGGCGGGAGCGAGACTGTGGTCCACGGATCGTAGTATACATTGGTGGAGACCGCATCACCTGTCCCCGGGCCCACGCCTGAGGGACCACTGTTTTCGCCCCACCAGTTGTTGGTGGCGTCGAAAGAAGCATCCACATTGTCGTTCAAGACTCCGTAGGCACTATTTCCAGATATATCCGATAAGTGAATGCTGTTATTAGAAGCGTCTCCGCTATCGGCACTTCCTAATAGATAAACACCGTATTTTGCCCCTGTTATGCTGCCACCGGTAAAAGAGTTGCCAGTAACGTCATATTTAAGTTTAATTCCGCAACTATCTCCATCTGAGGCAGTTACATCTGAGATATCTGTGGATGTAAAGGCGTTATTACTGTCCTTCTTGTAGAGATAAATTCCAGCAGCTCCTAAATGACCTTCGATGTCTGTAATTGTCATTGTATCGAAAACATTGCCGGAGTTTCCAGGGAAATTGAAATAGATTCCCAAAGCCACACTAGCCGAAGCGGTAACGTGGGAGATTTCCGTGTTGTCATAGGTGTTATCATCGTTATATCCGAATGCAAAGATGCCGAAAGCATCTGATGTCTGTGATGTGATGTTGGATATCGTCGTCGTCGTAAAAG
>CAZKDW010000213.1:0-1773 GCA_964551625.1 uncultured Thermotogae bacterium
CGTCGCACGAAGGCACTCAGTGATGTATTGAAATACTCCAGAGACACGGAGATACAAGGGTGGACGGGTGTCAGGATATAGCCTAAGAAGATGGCAAAATACGTGGCGGCAAATGCTGGCACTGACATAGCGCCATAGGTCGTGACGTAGATGGGAACGATAATCGACATCGGAGCTTGAATGCGCCCGGTGATTAACCCGAGTAACGGGCCGATGATGATGCACAACACGATCGGCGGCAACGCCATGGCCGCGATGCGTTCGGGAACGCCTGATGTGGTAAAGACGTTCAAGAAGGCGAACATGGCCAGGATGATGAGCATGTACTTCCAGGGCTTTGCTTTACGAACGATCCGTCCAAATTGGGGCAAGCGTATCTTGCCAATCGCCAATCCCATGCCAAGGCTGACGAGAACCCCGATGACAGTTCCAACCTCAGTGAAGGGTAATGCAACCGCCCGTTTGAGCACGAGGTCGAGAATGGGGGCGATGAGGATGATGCCCAAAGGAAAGAGCAATCCCATCAAGGAGAAGGCTCCCGGTTGTGTGAGCTTGCCGCTGACACGGCGAAGCAAGAACACATACCCTAGCACAAGAGTAAGAGCAAATGCGGGAATGAGGTAGGGGATGACGCTATAAACCTCAAGGTCGGCAATTTTGGCTGACGCGATCAATGCAGGCCCCAACGGATAGACCAATAGCAGTACGTGCCGGAACCATACATTGGCGGCGGCCTTGACGTCTGCTGGCGCATGGCCGGCGCCTCGTTCGACCAGGGGAGCTGATAGCAGTGCCCCTCCGGGCATCGGCAGCATGCCTAGCAAACCTGGTCCCAGGGCAAGAAACGGGCGGATTCCAATGCGCAGGTTGGCGACCAAGCGGTCCATTTCTCCCGACGCTTCCATGACACCGCCGATGAGCGGGATGATCCCTACAACCACGGCCAACAGCAGGACAGATGGATCGCTGATTGTGAGCCAAAGCGCAGTTCCGAAGGATCCAAAGGAGTGAGTGAAGAGGGCCAGCGCGAGTGTTGCGACTCCCATGCCCAAAGCAAGGTCACGGCGCGAGACCAATAGCAACAACAGGATGGCCAACGTGAACCCAATCCACAGCAACATAGACAGCACCCCCGAACATCGGCCGAAGCATATCCCATTCCCTAATCTCGTTCTATGCGCTATGTTTTGGTATGGTCTGGAGTAAGCACGATTTACCGCAGAGGACGCAGAGCGCGCGGAGAAATCAAATACAGACACAAAGGGCTAGCCCTGATCTCCTTGGTTGAGGGTCCTCCGGAGCAAGATCTTGGTCTGCTTGTGTGGAACCGTAACACTTTGGTTTAACGCTTCCCCTCTGCGAGCTTGGCGAACTCTGTGAGTTCGGCGGACTCTGCGGTTGAGGATTTTCAGGAGAATTCTTGTGAGGTGAGCGCATGACAACGATCGAGTCTGCAATTCTAACGACGCTCCGTGATGGCAGGCTACCCTGTGCATTCGCATTTCGACTTGCTGCCGAGAATGGATGGACACCTACTCAAGTAGGGGCTGAGGCCGATCGCTTGGACGTAAGGATCTCACGATGCCAGCTTGGCCTATTTGGATATGAGAGCTTCCGCCAGAAGAGCCTGGTGCAGACAGTGCCCGAAGCTCCTGGTGATGTGACCGTGTCCCTCCGCGCAGCAGCATCGGATGATGAGAAGATCTCTTGTGCTGCGCTGTGGCGAATTGCAGAAGATCATGGATTGCCGAGAATCGCCATTGCTTGTGCTGC
>CAZKDW010000214.1:0-1769 GCA_964551625.1 uncultured Thermotogae bacterium
TCCCGTCGGATGTTGTTGAGGACAGACTTCAAGCACTGATGCTGGCGCAGCAAGAGATCGTCTTTGAGAAAAACGAAGCGATGATTGGTAAAACCGTCGAAGTCTTAATCGATGAGGCAACGGCAGAAGACGGCATTTGGATTGGCAGAACCCAGGCCCAGGCACCTGACGTCGACAGCGTGACTTATGTCGATGGAGAGGATCTTCAAGCGGGGCAATTCGTTCAGGCTAAGATTGTCCGGACCGAAGACTACGACTTGTTTGCGCAAGCCTAGCGATCGCTCCCCTCATTCAGAATGTGCCCAATGGAGGTGCTCAGTCTCTCAAAGTGGGAGCCGTGCCAGTACAGTTTCAGGCACGTCGTGCATTCGACATAGTCGTTCAGCCAAGCGGCGGTTCTCGGGGGAATGCGATCCATTACATCGGACTTGGCAACGGGCTTCAATTGGCCATTGCAGGCGGGGCAGCGGGTAAACGGGGAGGTTTGATGGGCTAGATTGTAGCGTCGAAGGACTTCGATCGCTTGTTGTTGCGCATGCACGCTCCGAATCCAATACCCTCGCGTCAGACTTCCATGCTTGAGCAGTACTCGATCTCTCGTCAGGAGAATTCGGCCTTCCTTCGTGGAAATCGTCACTAACTCTTGATCAGTGAAGGTATTGGAATACAGCGTATCCAAACCCAATAGACGAAGGCGACGAGCTAACTTAGACAAGTGAACGTCGGCGACAAAGGCAGGACATCGCAACGGTCGATTCTGTAATCGGACCTCAGGCGGGATATCCAAGGTTTTGAATACTGGATACACGGAAACACGCTCGCCAAGAGCCAGCCGATGGAAAAATCCCACAGAATGGCCGTCTACGAGGATCAGATCGATTTCGACATGAGGGATGCCCAATCCTTCGACAGCATCTTTGATCGTCGGAGAGACGAAGAATGAGAATTCAATCTGCCTGTTCCTTTGTTCAGGTGGAAGAAAGTCGTTCAGTTCGGCATAAAAGCGAAACCAGGAGATGGAAGGGCGATGATCTGACAACCCGCCTGAATCATGGCGATGTGAGCCATCTATCTGCATGCCCTAGAATCTCCTCTACCTTGGTATAGAATCTCGCTACATGAATGCCATCGATCAGGGCGTGATGCGCTTGCACGTTGAGTGGGAGCATAATGCGCCCGGCAACATCGCGATACTTACCCCAGGCAATTCGAGGCACAGAATCAGGGGCTTGGGTCGGGGTTGCATGAAAGACGCCAGAGAATGAAATCCAAGGCAGCGCTGTCAGAAAGAGAAAATCATCTTGATCTGACGACTCAAACATAGAAGCCGCATGTCGCGCTTTCTCAATCCGCTCAGGGGCACCTTCCGAGAAGATCGAAAAATCGCGGTCGAACGGGAAAGTACAAAAGCGAAAAGCGTCTTGCTCATTGAGAACGATAATTGACGGATGAACGGTCTCGAACTCGATGATGCCATTGCCTCGAATGCGCTGCCGAAACTCCGGAACGGCATTGGCGGCTGAAGCCAGCGCATGCACGATGCCAACCGTGAATCGCCCTCCATGTGGAAGTGCATTTCTGTAAGCGGTGATATCGACATCAGCAGTGATGCTAAAGTAGGGAGATCCGAAGCTCTTAAATAGCTCGAATTGCTCTCGTCGCGGCCAATGGTCAAGATCGATGACTCGGAAATTACCTTCTGGACTCATAGTCATATCCTAGCTCGTGACGCAGGTTGCGGCCAGTTTCTCATCATCACCTTCACGGCG
>CAZKDW010000215.1:0-1748 GCA_964551625.1 uncultured Thermotogae bacterium
TGGCAAGATCGGGCATGTGCTGGTTACGCAATTGCTGGATGGAGGATTCACTGACGTTGTTGTCGTGAATCCCAAGGCTCAAGGCATTCGCGGAGTACACGCTGTGCGCTCCTTCGTGGAACTGGCTGAGAGTAAGTCGGCGGTTGATCTCGCTGTTATAGCCAGTCCGGCCGCGACGGTGCCCGGTGTCCTTGAAGATGCGGGTAACGCTGATGTGAAGGCGGCCGTTATCATCACTGCTGGCTTCTCAGAATCGGGCAATGATGAACAAGAACAGAAAATTCTTTCTGTCGCTCGCCAAGCAGGGATTCGGTTGGTCGGTCCAAACTGCGCAGGCATTGTCAATACCAAGCACAACTTGTTCCCCACATTGGAAACGCGCCCGCCAGCTGGCGACGTGGCCTTCATCTCACAAAGCGGCGCTTTGGGTGGCGCCGTGTTGTCTTGGGCTGAGGAGCAGGGAGTTGGGCTCTCCAAATTTGTGAGCTATGGCAATGCAGCCGACCTCTCAGAAATCGACTTCTTGAACTATCTCTGTAACGACGATGAAACCAAAGTCGTTGCCCTCTACATCGAAACCGTGTCAGATGGACGGCGATTCATGGAAGCTGCGAGCAAGCTGGCAGCCGTCAAGCCGCTCATCGTGATCAAGTCAGGGCGGTCTGAATCCGGCGGGCGCGCTACGCAATCGCATACGGGCTCAATGGCTGGCTCAGATGCTGTGTATGACGCTGCTCTTCGGCAATGCGGAGCCATTCGTGTAGATGGGATTGAAGAGATGTTCGATGTCTGCCGTGGCTTCGTGCATCTCCCCCCTGTGCTTGGAAAGCGCATCGCCATCGTCACCAATTCAGGCGGTCCCGGCGTATTGACAGCAGATGCTGCAGATGCTGTAGGACTTCAGATTGCGCAGCCGACCGACTCCCTGCGCGAACGCTTGGCAGAGAAGCTTCCCGATTTCTATGCGCTTGATAATCCATTTGATCTGACCGTGCAGGGAACGGAGGATGAGTATCGAGACACGTTGATCGAGACGTTATCAGAGTACGATGCGGCCATTGCCATCAATGTCAATACGCCGTATCTCGACGTTGCTCCGCTCGCACGTGGTGTAGTCGCCGCTGCCCAGGAAACGGGAAAGCCGATTGCCGCCTCATTTGTTGCCGGACAGCCGGCTGAAGACGCCCTTCCCATTCTCGCTGAGGGGGGCATCCCCAATTACGTGACTGGTGAGCGATGCGCGCGCGTTCTTGCCCTCATAGCAGAGAGAGAGCAGGGCAAGACAATGCAGGACAGGAGCTCGGTTGCGAAGCAACTGCAAGCAACTGTGCAGCAGTTGCCATGGGATCGGCGACCGACAGAACCTGAAGCGATGGATTGGCTAGTGGAATACGGCATCCCCGTCATCCCTCACATCGTTGCTACCACTGCCGACGAGGCTGTGCAAGCGGCTCAATCTTTTGAGCCTGCAGACTGCGCAGTTGCCATGAAAATCGTGTCCCCTCAGATTCTGCATAAGACTGATTTCGGGGGTGTGGCGCTTAACCTGGCGACGGAAGCTGATATCGAAGACGCATTCGCCAAGATGAAGAGCCTTGTCCCCAACAAAGCGTTTGATGGCGTCCTAATTACGCCGATGGTTGATAGTCCTGTTGAAGCCATTGTCGGTCTTTCAACAGATCGACAATTCGGTCCCGTGATTGCCGTTGGTCTAGGAGGCATCTACACGGAGATCTTCAAGGATCTCG
>CAZKDW010000216.1:0-1738 GCA_964551625.1 uncultured Thermotogae bacterium
GGAGCATGGCGTGAAGTCAATACGTGTGGCAAGTTCAAGGCGACAGGGCATGTGTTACGTTTACTGGCCTACGGGAAGCGCAGATCTCCTTAGCTGATTTGTAGCTTGTTTCCTAACGCATTCTCAGCGCTTACGATTTCCCTTGTTCACCGTACATGGTGTAAGTGATACTTATTGCCATGGCAAATGTAATAGCACTTATCGACGGCTTTAACATGTATGGTGCGCTGAATACCAGAGTTCGGGGATTGACACCATTTGCCAAGTACAAGTGGATCAACTATTGGAAGTTGATGGAGCAATTCCTATTGCCCCACGAAACACTCATCGACACACTGTTTTTCACGGCTTACCCAATTGATGGCATGTATGACTGGAAAGCAAAACGCGCCAGACATGTTCTGTTGGCAGAAGCACAGCGAGACGCCGGAGTCACAGTTGTGAAAGGACGATTTGCAGAGCGCAGACGCCAATGCCTCGTACCTGCCACTCAAGGCGGATGCAGGAAGATGTTCACTCGGCACGAAGAGAAACGGACAGATGTCAATATTGCCGTCAAACTCGTAAGCATGGCATATGAGCGAAGCTATGACTCGGCGTTCATCGTAACTGCGGATGGTGACCTAAGAACCGCCATAGAGCAGGCAAAGGCGGTCTTTCCCGCAGGCCGCGTTGTCAACATCCCTCCAATCGGAAGGGCGAAGCTGGCCGGGAGCCTTAAGAAGGCAGTCGATGCACAGCCGGAGATGAAAGAAGCGCACTTGGCTCGCGCACAGTTTCCAAAACGCATAGTTCTTAAGAATGGAAGATCGATGGAATGCCCTCAAGAATGGCTCTAACTCTATAGAAATGCAGTAGCGCCACCCAGTCGGTGGCGCTTTCTCCTGGCACGCCAAGAGGTAGTGAAAACACTGCAACACTTGTGTGCAGAAACTTGCAACCAATGTCAAGGGTTTTACATCGCCTGACGCGACTATGTTCGTTCCTGCCTCGGCTTGTCCCAATACTAACTCTTGGATTCAACTAGCAAGTGCAACCGTTAGTGATGTGCATGTATTGAAGAATACCTCGTAAGGAGTTCGAGAACCGAGGGTCTTTCTTGGGCGGTGGTTAAGTTGATTCATTACGTACTCGATCTCAGCCCAGCTAACAGCGGTTAGATCTTGTCCCTTGGGAAAATACTGACGGATCAATCCGTCGGTGTTCTCGTTGACCCCGCGTTCCCAAGACGAGTACGGGTGTGCGAAGTAGATCTGGGCGTCAAGCGCAGCACTCATTTGCTCGTGTTCTGAGAACTCGCGACCATTATCGTAAGTCAGTGTGTGAACCCGATCCTTGTACGGTGTAAGTCCAGCCACAATGACTTGCCTCACCGCTTCAGCGGTCTTGCAACGGACAGTACCGATGACGGTTCATTGTTTTCATAATAGATTCATAAGGCTAACTTTCCCTTTCTCGATAAACGTGGCATGTGTCTGTGTAAATAGGGGAATGGTTGGCGATGAAAGGATAAGGACAGAGTCTCACCAGACGTCTGTCTCGGATATATGACGGACGTCGTTGGAAAGCGGCAAGGCAACGATTTTCTGCGAGAAAAAGAGGAATGAGCCGAGACTTTTCTCTTCGGTTCGATCTGCAGTATGATTAGCAAACGGGTGGGTTTACATCTGTTACACGTACCGAAAACGCTGGTATCACCTGCAGTTTCGTTGATAGATAAGGAGCCAATGATGGGTGG
>CAZKDW010000217.1:0-1723 GCA_964551625.1 uncultured Thermotogae bacterium
GCCTGCCATATTCCTCTGTCAGAATTGGCTGGCATCCAGACGCCCCAGCTTGGGAGCTCCAGAGCCACACCTAAGGACGGTGCATGATGGGTCGATTTGCTCTGCGCCGTATCGGATTTCTAGCCCTGACCCTGCTACTCACCTCCATTATCATCTTCTCAATCACGCAGTTTCTCCCAGGTGATGTTGCTCGGATTCTGATGCCTCGTGACGCATCAGAGGAAGCTATTGCCGCCAAGAGAGAAGAACTAGGATTGAATCGATTGCCTATTGTTCAATATGGCCTATGGATCAAGGGATTTGCTGTGGGGGATTGGGGGCAATCCTTTGCATGGGATATTCCCGTCCGCCCTCGCGTGATGGAGGGCCTGACCTACTCGCTTATGCTGGCTGCCGTCGCCTTGGCCTTGGCCGTTCCGATTTCGATCGGCCTTGGTGTCTGGGCTGGGCTGGCAGAGGGGCGGTGGCCCGATTACGTCATAAGTTGGTTCAGTCTATCTCTCGTCGGATTGCCCGAGTTTGTCACTGGCGTCTTGCTGATCGAATGGCTATCCCATCACCTGAAGTGGCTGCCTGCCATCTCATCAATTGCTCCCGGCACATCATTTGTGGAAGCATTGCCGTTCCTCATACTCCCGGCTCTGACAGCCACGTTCGTGTTGTTGGCCTATATCGTGAGATTGACTCGGGCAGAGGTGATTGAACAATTGAATCGTCCCTACGTTCGCACCGCCGTTCTCAAGGGTCTTTCGTGGCCATCCGTCGTGTTTCACCATGTGCTGCGGAACGCCCTGTTGCCAACGATTACCGTGATCGCTATCAGCATCGGATGGCTCATTGGAGGCATCATCGTAATTGAAAACGTCTTCAACTATCCGGGATTGGGACGGCTGTTACTCTCAGCCATCGACAATCGCGACTTTCCTCTCATTCAGGCTGTCACCATGATTGTTGTCTTCGGCGTTGTGCTATCCAATTTCGCAGCCGACCTCTTGTATGCGCTGCTTAATCCACGAATTCGCTACAAGTAGATCCGTCGTCTCCCGGTTCACGCTCCCCACCACGCTAGGCAAAGCCGCATCCCTCCGTTGCCAGCACGAACGACAGTGGGGGGATGCAGCATCCTACTTCGCCTGTGAAACAAAGACGATGACTCCTATCAGGGCTGCAGCTCCAAGTGCAATTGTGATCCAGGTATTCACAGCTCACCTCTCTCTTGAGTGGTTATACTTCCGGCAAGTCCTCGAATAAAGCCTTCATCTGTCTCCGATAGCTGTCAAAAGCCACTCGCCCAGATTCGGTCAGCTGTACCATGGTGTGTGGTTTCTTCTGAATGAATTCCTTGGTGATCTCGACATATCCTGCCCCTTCAAGCTTGGAGAGATGCGAAGAGAGATTACCCCACGTCAATCCCGTGTTCTGCATCAGGAAGACATAGTCCGCACTCTCCACAACGTACAGATGCGCTGTGATCAGCAATCGAGCTGGTTCGTGAATGATGCGGTCGATTACAGGGTCCTGACTCAAGCGGTCATTCATTCAAACCTCCAAGACGATCTGTGGTGACGCGAGGTACGGATCGCAGGAAATGCACGAAGATGGGTATCCCGATGCCGAAGCTAATCAGACTCCCGATACCAAAGACGAGAGGCCCGGCATAGGGTGTTAATTTCTCTAGATCAAGAACCACAAGACAGAACTCCGCAACGACAAAGAGGCTGCC
>CAZKDW010000218.1:0-1696 GCA_964551625.1 uncultured Thermotogae bacterium
CAATTGAGGGCGCAAAGGCCTTGCCCGAGCTAGAAGACATCTATCTTCCCTATCGTCCCAAACGAAGAACACGAGCCATGATCGCTCGTGAGAAAGGTCTTGAACCCTTAGCCGAGCGCTTGCTGAAACAGGATATTTCGTTCAATCCACTTGAAGATGCAGCCGCCTTCATCGATCCAGAGAAGGGCGTTGAAGATGCGGATACTGCTCTTGCTGGAGCGCGCGACATCCTTGCAGAAACGATCAACGAGTCTTCCGAGGCGCGCGCTGAGATCCGTAAGCTCTTCGAGAAGAAGGGGACGCTCCGCGCGTCTGTCATCAAGGGCCAAGAGATAGAAGGCGCCTCCTATCGCGACTACTTTGACTGGCAAGAACCGTTGTCCAAGGCTCCGGCCCATCGCGTTCACGCCATGCTCCGCGCAGAAAGAGAAGGCGTCATTCGATTGGCCGTTCGCCCAGAAGAAGAGACCACCATCGAAACGCTGTCGCGCCGGTTTGTTCGCGGGCACAGCCAGGCAAGCAATCAAGTCGCAATCGCTGTTGAAGACGGCTACAAACGCCTCATGGCGCCATCGATTGAGAATGAGATCCGCTCTAAGCTCACCGAAATGGCCGACCGCGAGGCCGTCCGCGTCTTCGCTGATAATCTTCAACATCTGTTGTTGTCCCCGCCATTGGGACAGAAGCGCGTGTTGGCTATCGATCCCGGATACCGGACAGGATGCAAGATCGCGTGCCTCGATGCCCAAGGCCAACTGTTAACCCACGCTGTCGTCCACGTCGTTGGGTCTAAGGGCGCCATCGCTCAATCAGGTCAGGCAATTGCCGATCTGGTGAAGGCGTACCAGATCGAGGCGATCGCCATTGGCAATGGAACCGGCAGCCGCGAGACAGAAACATTGGTGCGCTCTCTCGATATCACAGAGAAGATTCCTGTCGTCATGGTCAGTGAATCGGGAGCGTCTGTGTACAGTGCATCCGACATCGCTCGCAAGGAATTCCCAAACCACGATGTTACCGTGCGTGGTGCCGTTTCGATCGGAAGGCGGCTGATGGACCCATTGGCTGAGTTGGTCAAGATCGATCCGAAATCCATCGGCGTGGGGCAGTATCAGCATGACGTCGATCAAGGCATGCTCAAACAATCGCTCGACGACGTCATCGAACACTGCGTCAACGCCGTCGGCGTTGAGGTCAACACAGCCAGCGTATCCCTGTTGTCGCATGTGTCCGGCCTGGGGGCCAAGCTGGCAGAGAACATCGTAGCCCATCGCGGCGAGAATGGCCCTTTTCAGAAGCGCTCTCAACTAAAGAAAGTCGCGCGCGTAGGGCCCAAAGCGTTCGAACAGGCAGCCGGATTTCTCCGCATTCATGATGGGGTAGATCCATTGGATGCCAGTGCCGTACACCCTGAGAGCTATGGCATCGTACGAAAGATGGCAGCAGATATGGATTGCTCTGTTACGGAGTTAATCCAGCGACCCGATCTTCGAGACAGTATCGACCTTACTCACTATGTCACCGAGACTGTCGGATTGCCGACATTGACCGATATTCTGACTGAGTTGGCCAAGCCTGGCCGTGACCCACGCGAGTCATTCGAAATCTTCTCCTTTGCCGAAGGCATCAACGAGATGAAGGATCTTGTCGAAGGAATGTCGCTTCCCGGCATCGTCACCAATGTGGTTGCTTTCGG
>CAZKDW010000219.1:0-1689 GCA_964551625.1 uncultured Thermotogae bacterium
CCACTCGCTTGTATCAGGTAGCGTTTGTTGACGTTGCATAGCCCTCTCAACCGTGCCTGCCTGTGCGTGTCCGCACGCAGACAGGTACGTCTTGCTGCCCCTGTTTCGCAGATGCGGGCGAAGGTACGTTCCACAAGTTCACCCCGCTTGCGCTGCAGAGCCTTTCCCTTCTTCCGCCCCACTCGCGCTCGGTTTTCGTAAAACGCAGCTGCCGTTTTCCGTCCGCCCTTGTTTGTCCACTTCCGCGTGCCCTTCTGGCGTCGTTCGGGGATGTAGGTGCGGAATCCACTCTCCTTCAATTGTCGCAACACTTCAGCCTTGCTGTAGCCCTTGTCGGCAACGACAGATTGAATGCCACCTGTCGTGCCGCCGGATACGGAAGCTCCCGGGGGAGCGTTGTTGTCGTCTTCGCGCTCTGCTGTTTTGGAATCACTCAACTCTCGGAGGTTCTCTTGCGCTACGTTCAGCGTTTCCGCGATGGTTCCCATATCCGATTGATCTGCCGGGTGAACGACTACGCCAACAAGGGCACCGGTCTCAAGATCCACCACATGCTCAGGCTTGTACGCCATCCGCGTGCGACCATCCTTGAGCTTCATGATGCGGGCACCCGAATCGGTTGTGGACTTCCAGTCTTTGTTCGAGGTCTTCTTGTCCTTGCGGCTTCGATCGAATCGACGTGCATCTTCTTCCGTCGGATTCTTTATGCCACTCTCCTCAGCCAAGCGCTTGATGAACTCAGGGTAGCTCTCGCTCGTATCCCGACGCACGATTGCCTTCATCGAGGCATCGGCTCGCAGAAAGGTGGAATCCACACCAGCCACTCGCCCACGTAGCAGTCCCTTTCGCTCGACGATGGACAAGATCAGGAGAAACGCTTGTTGATGTACCTCCAACGGCAACCGACTGCGCATTCTCGACAATGTCGAGTGATCGGGCACTCGATCGGTTAGATCCAGTCCCAAGAACTCGCGCAACGATATCGAGTCAGCACAACGCCACTCAATTCCTCGCTCAGACTCAATCCCCTCGAAGTAGCCAATGAGGTGCATGCGGAAGTAAGTCCCCGGGGGGATGGACCTACGTCCAGGGGTGTGATCGGCATCGAAGTAGGCGGCACACAGCTGTTCGATCTTACGGTCAAACTTGGCTTCGCGAAGAAGATCATTGAGCTTCTCGTAGAACCGGTGGCCAGGTCCTCCCTGGATCTCGTTGTACGCCACCCACATCGATCCCTGACTTCCTTCGTGTCGGCCCATTGACATTGTCTGCCTCCTTTGTCAACAGACATTGTAATATCATGCAGTCGCACGGACAACTTAAATCAACAGGCTGTTAAGAGGGCGATCAGTACTGCTCTCTCCATTCTCTGGTTACATGCCAACATATCGACTCAACCGTATGTGATATGTAACACGTCTGAAAGGACCGGACCTCGACGGGAAAGGGACATTGGTATGCTAGCTAAGTGACTGAATTCAGTGTTCCACGCGCGATCCTCAAATGTCCCGATCTAGCTGGCCAGCCGGCCCAGCTGCCTATGGCTACAAGTGTGTATGGTGAACTGAATGTGAGAGGTTGCCATGGTTGATGCACGACTGCAGCAAGAGATACTATTGCGCTCTGAAGACCGCCCCGGCGTTCTTGCAGATATCACAAGTGTTCTCAGCGATATGGGGATCAATGTGC
>CAZKDW010000220.1:0-1669 GCA_964551625.1 uncultured Thermotogae bacterium
CCCGGCCAGGCTCTCAAGCCTGTCTATGAATTGCTCATCGCCAAGTGGCCATCCTGTGCTCGTGCGCTTTTAATATCGGACGCAGAATCTTCGCTGACAGCCACCACCATGCGATTCGCTGAAACTGGCAAGAAGCAGGCAGGAATTCAAGAATGAAAACCTGACCCCAAATCCAATTCTACATAGGGCTAATCCGTGCGGGCTCGTTCATGACATCAAGCAGTTCTTGCGCGCAATACGCTCGATCACGACTTCTATCGTCGCTCTGTATGACGATTCCTAATTTGACGAGATTGTCGATGGCGCGTGAAGCCGTTGACCGAGCTACACCGAGGTGTTCGGAAACGCGCTTTGCCGTAACGAATGGATTGCCTGCAAGGAGTTCGAGTGTGCGTGCTGGCGTTTCAGAGCCTAGTCCAGCTACGCGAAGTCGCCAAACATCGAGGATGTTGGTAATTCTGGATGCGCGATCCTCGGCGTCCTCCGACTGTCGTGCCACACCATTCACGAAGTAGAGGAGCCAATTCTCCCAATCGCCTTCTGTTGTTACAGCATGAAGGCGCGTGATGTACTCCGATCGCGTAGCCTCGAAGAAGGCACTCAGGTACAAGAGTGGCATTGGCAGAATCGCTCGTTGAATCAGGAAGAGTGTGATGAGCAGTCGTCCGACGCGGCCGTTCCCATCCAAGAAAGGATGAATCGCCTCGAATTGGTAATGAGTCAGAGCAATTTGAACAAGAGGCGGCAAACTGGTGTCAGCGAAGAACGCCTCAAGTGAATGCAGCAATCCGGCCAACTCGGATGGAGGAGGAGGAACATACGAAGCAGTATGGGGCGTAGAGCCGGGAAGCCCAATCCAGTTCTGAACACTCCGGATTGTGCCGGGAAGCGCAAGATCTCCGCGAACGCCTTGTAGGAGCTTCTCGTGTATCTCCTGGAGTAGGCGAATGGAGAGAGGCTGATTTGGCAGTTGTTGCATTCCGTATCCGAGAGCTACGACATAATTGGCAACCTCGCGGAGATCGTCTGGACTGCGATCGACAACGGCGCCGGCTTCTGCTGCGAGTAATTCGCCCAATGTGGCTAGCGTGCCCTCGATGCGGCTGGAGAGCACGGCTTCGCGTGCGATGAATGGCCGCATGAGAACATGAGGATTGGGAAGGCGTCGTCCCTCCCCAGCCAAGCGTCCGATTGCCCGATCAGCATCGGAGAGTGCATGGATCATCCTTGATGTCCACTGGAACTGAGGGGGAAGCGGATTTGGAACGAAGGCCTCGAACCCCTCAGGCATGCGGATGAGACGACCTGGCTGTGTCATGACATCTCCTTATAATCGACAAAACAGCTTAATGATCATAACGCAAATTGTCTACAGCGGCTGCGAACATAGGTAGAGGCTGCTGTGAGCGATATCCAGCTATTGCGCTCATAGCCGATTTGCTTGATGACGATCCTGAACACAACACAACAGTCCTGTGGCGAGATACTCAATACGCGATCTTCGCTGCTGCAGCTGGATTGAGATTCACGTCAGAGAGGCGTAGCGAAAGGGGTAGATTCGACCTTCAAGTACCCCTATTTGATCGAGAAGACAAATGTTACGTTCCCGAAATCTGCCAGCGAGGACATCTACCCGTCACAGTTCGGTCAGGGGTACGTGTCCCCGGAG
>CAZKDW010000221.1:0-1658 GCA_964551625.1 uncultured Thermotogae bacterium
GCGCCGTCAATGACGCCGAGGATGCCGCGTCCTTGCTCGGACTCAGCGACAATCACTTGGACTGGGTTCGCTGTGGCACAGAAGATATGGCAGACTTCAGGCACGCGCTTGATGGCATGCAGGACGTTGATGGGAAACGCATTCTTGAGAAATACGATGAAGGAATGGCCTGCGCCAATAGCTTGGGCATTGCGGATGGACAGCTTCTCAAGCGCCTCGTTCGTGCCGGAATGTCTCACCAGCGTGTGGCCTGATGCCTCGCAGAACGCAATGCCAAACTGGATATCCGGCACCGTATTGACCAAGGCTTCGTGGATATCTTCGACTGTTTTGATGAAGTGCGACTGTCCGAGGATGAGATTTAGTGCATCAGGATTCTCTATCTGAACGCTCTGGAGTTCCATTCAAGCCTCCTGTCTTAAGAAGGTGACGATCGAATCAGCTTCCAGGGAGATCTGCGTTTCCTCTCCGCTATCCATGTGTTTGATCTTGCCCGTCTTTGACGTTGATTCGTCATCACCAAGTACCAGCAGATGACGGGCATGGAGATTGTTGGCGAGTGTCAGTTGCTTGCGGAGGGCTCGGCCGCGATGGTCGATGTCCACAGAAATGCCTTTGTGACGAAGCTGTTCAGCCAAAGCAAAGGCGTATTTCCGCCCTTCTTCTCCCAGTGAGGCCAGGAACAGATCGAGGCCAGCTGCCTCAAGTTGTGCGTTCTCACGTTCCTGAAGAATGATGACCAATCTCTCGAAGCCACCGGCGAATCCTAATCCCGGTACAGGGGGGCCTCCGAAGGTTTGCACGAGCCCATCATAGCGACCGCCACCGAGAAGCGTGTCTTGGGATCCCAAATCCTTGGACATCAGCTCGAATACGGTACGTGTGTAATAATCGATGCCGCGAACGAGGCGAGAATCGATCTCGTAATCTAATCCGAGGACATCAAGCAAGTCTTGTACTTTGGCGAAGTGATCGGCGCAGTCTGTGCACAGATGATCGGCACTGCCTGGCGCTGCCTCGATAAAGGGTTGACACCGCATCTCTTTGCAGTCGAGGATCCGCAGAGGATTCTCATTGATACGGCGCTGGCAGTCGGTGCACATTTGGTCAATTGAGTGCTCAAAATGGGAGCGTAACACTTCTTTAAATCGCTCTCGATCCTCAGCGCATCCGATTGAATTGAGTCTCAGCCATAGTCCGCCGATGCCTAGATGATCCATCATCGACCAGGCGAAGCTGATGACCTCTGCGTCGAGGCTGGGATCGAGGGAGCCAAGCACTTCGATGCCAAACTGGTGAAACTGGCGGCAGCGACCCTTTTGCGGTTTCTCGTAGCGGAACATGGGGCCGATATAGAACAGCTTCTGGAATGGCGATTGTGTTTGCCATCCTTGGTTGAGATAGGCACGGACAACAGAGGCTGTCCCCTCAGGCCGCAACGTCAGGCTCCGACCTTTTCGATCCGGGAATGTATACATCTCCTTGCCGACCACGTCAGTTGCTTCACCCATGCCACGGGCGAACAGCTCTGTGTATTCGACGATAGGGAATCTGATCTCACGATAGTTGTACCGTCGTGCGGTTTCGATCATGGCCTCTTCAGCGAGACGCCAAAGACCGACGTCATCAGGAAGAATGTCGTACATGCCTCGGATACG
>CAZKDW010000222.1:0-1648 GCA_964551625.1 uncultured Thermotogae bacterium
CGTATTGCTTCTGAAGATGTCGGATTAGCTGACCCATGGGCTATTCTGCAGGCGACGGCAGCGTGGGATGCTGCGGCCAAAGTAGGCGCGCCTGAATGCGATCTCGCATTAGCGCAAGCTACGGTGTATATGGCGTGTGCTGAGAAGAGCAATTCTTTATATGTTGGGATGTCTGAGGCCAAACGGGATGTCCACGAGGTGCCTGCAGCGGAAGTCCCCATGCATCTGAGAAATGCGCCTACTCGAATGATGAAGGACCTTGGGTATGGAAAGGGTTATCAGTATGCCCACGACCTGCCCGATCAAGTGGCGCGAATGGATTGTCTGCCCGATCTGTTGAAGGGGAGAACGTATTATCGACCTAAAAAGGCTGGGATCGAGGCAAAGATTGCAGAGAGGCTACAGCGGTGGCGGAGTCTGCGAACGTAAGAAAAGTGGAAGTCGAATAAAAGAAACGGTCCCTCGCCTGACGTCGACGAAGGACCGCTCAGATTTCTTTATTCGCTTGATTGATGCAGGTGTCTCTTGATGTCGAGCTTGCCTGATTTCTCGAAGGGCTGCTCAACAAGTGTGATGGATTCCTTGTAGCGAATGCGTTTGAATCCAGCTAGATTCTCGTTTTGAACCTTGATAGATTCCCAAATCTTCTCAAGTGCCTCTGAGGCATCTTCGATACCCTGTTCCTTCAAATACGTCCAGTTGGGATAGATCTGAGCACATACAGCAGGCACGCCCTGGCGTTGGCCTTCATGGACCATCACTTCTTCGATCGCGTCGAGCGTGATTAGCTCAAATTCGACCTCTTCGGGATAGACGTTCTTGCCAGTTTCCAGCACGATTACGTTCTTGGCACGACCGGAGATGAGGAGTCGGCCATCCTTGTAGGTTCCCAGGTCTCCTGTGTGAAACCAGCCATCCGCATCGATTACTTCGGCTGTGGCTTCCGGATTCTTGTAGTAGCCAGCCATGATGTTGGGACCATAGGCCATGATTTCTCCAACGCCGTTCTCATCTGGGTGATCGATCCGGATACTAATGCCCTCAACGGCGACCATACCTGGCTCTTCTGAGAACGCGTCACAATACGTGAGCAATGGAGCTGTCTCGGTCAGTCCGTAGGCCTCCATGATGCCAAGGCCCATTTTTCTCAAACCTGCTGACATTTCAGGGCTAAGAGGAGCTCCTCCAGATGTGAAAAAGCGGAATTGCTTGCCGAATAGCTTGTTCTTCACCAGCTTGCCCATCAGCGTTGGAGAGGAGCGGTCGATTAATCTCTTGAGAGCAGATTTTTCAATCGAAGCGCGAATTCGGCCATATAAAACGGTGTACAGTTTTGGCACACCAAGAATGATTGTCGGTTTGGCTTTGCTCATGACTTCGGCCAAGTTCCGATCAACCGGTGTATAGGTGCTGGTCGCACCAACAACCATTGGCGTGATCAATGTGATGGTGAGCCCATAGATGTGATTCCAGGGAACAATAGAGAGGAAGGCGTCCTTGGCAGTCATGGATACGGCCTTCACGGAAGCGTCCGCATTGGAGGAAATGTTGGCATGGGTCAGCATGGCGCCCTTGGCATTTCCCGTCGTTCCTGACGTGTACATCAAGATGGCCAACGAAGACGGATCGACTTCTGTTCTTGGCCGCG
>CAZKDW010000223.1:0-1644 GCA_964551625.1 uncultured Thermotogae bacterium
GTTCGATGTTGGAAGAAATAGTAGTTGGCTGATCCTGGGGCAGGGGCAATGTCTACGACCATCGGCTTGAGGAATGGGGCTACAGGCTCGGTGATGCCGCCTTCATGAGAGTCGGGACGCACTGGATGATCCTCGCCCACCAACTTGCCCACTTCAGCAGCCCAGGCGCCTGCAGCATTGACCACCACGGGAGCCTCATATCGAGCCTTGTCTGTAATGACTGCTCGCACGCAGCCGCCGTCTGTTTCAATATCTGTGACGGATTCGTTGAAGTGGAAGGTCGCTCCCGCCAAACACGCTTGTTGATACAACACCTGTCCGAATAGCAGAGGCGAGCAATGGCCGTCTTGGGGCGAGAATGTGCCGCCAATCAAGCCGTCATGCCGCAGCGGTGGAATGATCTCTAGCAGGTCTTCAGCTTCATGCCAATCGATTGACAATCCTTGAGCCTGCTGAATAACAAGCAAGTCCTTGAGGATTTTCTCTTCCCGAGGCGTGTAGGCTACGAACGAATAGCCACCTGTTGACCATTCGATATCCTGGCCATAGGTTTCCTGCCATGTTGACGCAATCTCCAAGGATCGGAGTCCTAGGCGAATTTTGGCAGGATCGGAATGGGTTGCACGAATACCTCCAATAGCCGCCTTGTTCGAGCCCTGGCCGGGACTAGCCAGTTTGTCGACCACAAGAACGCGTACGCCCGAACGTGCCATAGCCCAGGCAGCAGGAACGCCCACACTCCCTGCACCAATGATAATGACGTCATACGTTGTCTTCGCCACGGTCATCGTTCCTTCTCCTCTAACTCACCGACACGAGAAAGCCGTGCTGTTCCTGCTTTCTCGACCGAACCCGGAGGGTTCGCCATGGCCCAAGCTGCGGGAACCCCAACACTCCCTGCACCAATGACAATCACGTCGTAGGCCCTAGTCACTGTAGCCCCTTCCAACCCAGAGAATTCGAAGAATTCTCTAACGAACCCGTGGGGTTCGCACCCGTAGGGCTCGCGTTCGCCCCAGCCAAGATTCCCAGAGGCACTTCGACAAACAGTGGCCGTGGAACGCCACTCGTGACATCGTCTAGGGGCACACCACATTCGCGGAATAGCCGTAAGATCAGGGATTGACAGGTTTTCCCACCGCAGGCACCCATGCCTGCTCGCGTCAATGTCTTGATCTCATTGAGATCCCGGCATCCATTGCGAATGACTTCTCGAATTTCTCCGGCAGTCACCCGCTCGCAGCGACAGACGATGTCCTCGTCCTGCAGTGGTTCCACGACCTCTGGGAGAGGATCGCCAACCCAGGGCTGTTGCACCCGCAATCCGGCAATGCGCCCAGCGATATCATTAGGTGCTTGCACCTGCACGAGAACAGTTCGGTCGTTGCCAGGGTAGGCTCTTATTTCGAGAACAGGCACTTCACCCAGAATTTCGCCTGACACGTCCATGGCAACGACTGTGTCGCCTGCCTGAACCGTGTGCTCGCCAAATTCGAAGGGGATCGTGACCGTGGGGGTTGCTGCGTTCGCTCGCCCGTCGAGCAACGTGATCGCCAGGCCAGGACAGATGGTGACGCACTTCATGCAGCCAATGCAGTCCTTGCCAATCTCAGCGGCCATGTATTGAGGAATGCCACGGATATC
>CAZKDW010000224.1:0-1638 GCA_964551625.1 uncultured Thermotogae bacterium
GGCGACGAGCGATTGCTCGCACGTGTAGCGACACAAGATCGAGGAGCGTTCCATCTGCTCTATGATCAATACGCTGATGCAGTGTATCGATACGGCCTCTCGATTCTTCGCAAGCCTCATCTGGCAGAAGACGTTCTACAGGAGACGATGATGGCCGTTTGGAAGGGAGCAAAGAGTTTCTCTGGGCGCTCGAAAGTCATGACCTGGATCCTCGGAATCACTCGAAATCAGGCCCATAACATCCTTCGAAAAGAATCCAAAGGCCAGCGACTTCCCGCGCCAGATCCGACGACAGCACCCCACGACCCGACTCAATCCCTGCACGTAGATCTGTGCGTGCAAGATGCACTAGGAACCCTCTCGCCTCTGCACCGGGAAGTGATGCATCTGGTGTTCTACGAAAATCTTACGGTCCGAGAAACTGCCGCTTTGCTGGGCATTCCTACAGGCACGGTGAAATCGAGAATGCACCATGCTCGCCAAGCATTGGCCAAGGAGCTGACATGACCCTCTGCCAAACTGTACGCGACTGGCTCCCCTGGTACGTATCCGGGCATCTCACACCAAACAAAGTAGGCCGGCTGGCTCATCACATCGAGCATTGCGAAGCGTGCCAGAAAGAGTTGGCTCGCGTCATCCAACTGCGTCATCAATTTGTGTCGTCAGTCGATGCTGCTCCAACACCATCGGATCGTGTGTGGGAAACCATTGCACCCGCTTTGGAATCCGCTCCAAGGAGCCATATCGATGTGGGATCCTTCTTGATTGGACTGAACTTCGGAATTGCTGCTCATGACCGCCGAACCCCTGTCCAGGGTGACCTGAAGGTACTCGGCCGCAAAGTGCGAATCATTGGAAAACGCAGGAAAGGAGCATGATGTTCTCACGAAACCGAGACGAAGCATTGGAACAGGCACGCGAGAAAGCCCAACAAGAAGTCGCAACTGACCGCTCCCGAATACGGAAAGAGCGCGAACAGGTGGAGAATGAGCGTGCACAATTAGAGAAGCTGCGCGATGAACTCGATGCTCGCGAAGACAAGTTGGAGACGCTAGAGGATCAACTGGAAGACCAGGAAGAGGAGCTTGAGGACCAGGAAGAGGAACTTGAGGAAGCCGAGTCCGTTAAGGAGCTGCTCGATGTCGTTTCAGAGCGCATTCCCGTCCTGATGCGAGACATCAACGAAGCGTTGGTTACTCCGGCTGCGATGGAGAATCAGGCCAAGTCCCTGGCCGTCTACTATCGAACGTTAATTGATGCTGGTATGGACAAGGGTCTTGCCGACCAGATGACGCTCATCCAGGGAACGCAGATGAATAGCATGATGGCCGGGCACAGCGTGCACCCCCCAAGACCCGCGCGTCCAGCCCGTCCAGCCCGTCCCGCTCATCCCGCACCACCAGCACCACCACCACCGGAAACACCAGAAACACCGGAAACATCGCACAAGCATGGCGAGCCCGAAACAGCAGATGCAGCCGACGAATAGACGCGGTTCCATCAGACAGCATCACGCTGAAGCGATAGCCCAGGGATCGCTGAGATGAAGAGACAGCGGGTTCGATCGTGATGGTCACAATCTCCAGTGATCCTTGCGTTGTCTGTAGGTAGAATTGCCTGCAACTACAGTCGAGCTTC
>CAZKDW010000225.1:0-1628 GCA_964551625.1 uncultured Thermotogae bacterium
TTTCAAACAAGCCGGTGACTAGAACTTTCATATCCCTCTCCTGTTCATGAAACAGACTCGCCTAACGTCCCTTGTTCGTAAGATGTTACGAGCCCCACAGTTTCATCTTCACCCATAGATGAAGCAAGGATACGTGTCCAGGAGATTCCGAGCAAGAAAGCTGAGAGAGTGGCAGATCAAGGTAGGACCAACACAACGGTCGACGTCAGGATGAGTCCGCCGGAATGCAATCGGCACATTGGGAGACAGGGTGCAATCGGCCCCCGCGGCTGCTCGCCGTCGTTCGCGCAAAGCTGTTGCCTGTTCGACCCGTCGGTCCAGTGCCAGGAACGTCATTGTTCTGGCCACGAGAACAGATCTGACACAGATCTGACACAGATCCGCGCAGCTGTCATTCCCTCTCAACGCACGTCTTCTCAGTGCACTACTGCTCCACGTATTGGTTGTGGAAGATGATCAGCTGCGCCGAGTCGAAGCTCGTGAAGACCAGCTTGTAGCAATTGGTCACGATGTAGAACCAGATCATGATATTTGGCATCGGATCACGGAAGCTGTGGATATCGTAGTGATAGTCCTCTTCTGACCACCACTGCTTGCGCAGCCGGTGTTCGCCTCTCCAATCCTTGAAGGTTGCCACATAGCTTTCCAGTAACCAGAAGAAGTCAGCGAACTGCATCTTCGTGCACACGCCAATTCGCGACGGTGGCATGACTGGGGTTTCTTCACCGTTGGCCACTCGAACCCATGCCTCTATGAGATCCGTTCCACCGTGATGGGCCATGTTGATTGCAGGTGTGATGCGGCAATTCCCGTCAATCAGAAACGGTCGCCCTGTGTGTTTGTCCAAAATGAAGTCAAATCCGCACAGACCGGAGAAGTTCAGCTGCTTGATGACTTTCGCGGCCGCCTGCTCGGAAGCCTCGTCATGTACGCTGTGCCGGAAGACCGTCACGCCGCCCGTTCGTGGCATGGTGCGAAGGCCTTGATACATCACTTGACCGACGACCTCTCCTTGATTGCACAGATGCAGGGTACAGGTCGTGGGGCCTTCTACGAGTTGCTGGATCATCGGCAGATCCGATTCGGGCAGCTTGTTGTTTTTCACCACATCGAAATACGTCTTCTCGAAATGGGCGCGGTCGACAATCCTGCGAAGACCAGCAGCTGCCGATGTCTTGCGCATCTTGACAATCACCGGCAAGTCTACGGTGGCAATGAGCTCGCGTGCCTCTTGCGAAGACTGCGGGTAGTACGTCTTGGGGCTATCGATGCCGATTTCATGCGCAAGTTCTTCTAGCTGCTTCTTGTCATGCATCCGCATCAAATCGCCTGTCGGCGCCATAATCGTCTTGGTGACGGCAAGAATTCTGTCTCGATAGCGACTCATGGGAATGATCTCTTCGTACGAAGGGAAATAGTAGTCGTAATCACCGGCTTCAAGGATCTCCACGATTCGTTGGGTATAGTCTTCGGGATGGTAGCGCATGTTGGGCGTACGAATTCGCTTGCTTACATACTTCGAGAACCCCGAGAACGCAAGCCGATGTCCTTCAGCTACGTGAACCTCATATCCCATTTGCCCAAAGCGACGAATAGCATGCAATGCAGCCATTTCAAACAACCCGGTG
>CAZKDW010000226.1:0-1517 GCA_964551625.1 uncultured Thermotogae bacterium
TCTGAGAACTTCGTTTTCACATACCGTACGAAGTGTGACGAATCAAGCGGCTCGCCTGTGATCTTGGTCATCAGCTCATCCGGCTGATACACAGCCCCGTGCTGGTGAACATGTTTTTTGATCCAGTCAATCAGCACATGAATATCTCCTGCAGCAATGCGCTCGTCAAGATCGGGCAGATCCTGCCGAATAGTTGTTGCCATCTGAGACGCGTAGAGATTGCCAAGCATGTACGACGGGAAATAACCAAAATAGCCAACAGACCAATGAACGTCTTGAAGAACTCCAAGCGCATCATTGGGAGGCGTTACGCCAAGATACCGCTCCATGGCGTCATTCCATCGCGCAGGCAGGTCGGCGACTTGGATCTCTCCCGCAATGAGTCCGGCTTCCAACTCAGCTCGAAGCATGATGTGGAGGTTGTACGTAACTTCGTCGGCTTCCACTCGAATGAACGACGGAGCAACAACATTCACAGCTCGATACAACGACTCAGGCGAACTATCGTGAATCTGAGGGAAAATCTCGGCAAGGATAGGCTGAAAGTGTTTCCAGAACGACAGATCTCGTCCCAACAAGTTTTCGATCATTCGCGATTGAGACTCGTGAATGCCATTCGATGAGCCTCCATCCAGTCGGAGATTGTATAGATTCTCTGGCATCCCCTGGTTATACAGCGCGTGCCCACCCTCATGAAGCGCACCAAACAACCCAGACGTGAACTGGTTCTCAAGGTAGCGGTTGGTTACACGGACGTCGTCAAAAGCAATAGCTGTAGTAAACGGATGAGCAACGCTGTCCAGGGCGCCAGCATCAAAGTCATAGCCAATGAGATCTAGCGCGGAGCGAGCCATCTTCTGCTGTTTGCCGATATCGAATGCACCCTCGATCACGGAGATATCCGGTGCCGTGCCCTCAGTAGCCAAGCGTTTCATGAATGGCACAAGCTGTTCGCGCAGTGGATCAATAATCGTCTGAAGCTGTTTGACCGTCATTCCCGGTTCAAACTCTTCCAGCAACGCGTCATAAGGATGATCCTCATACCCGTAGTAGTCGGCAAACCGGCGCGCATAGTCGACCATCTTCGTCAGCAATGGCTGGAACACCGAAAAATCTGCCTTCTCACGAGCCTCAGCCCAAGCTGCCTGCGATTGTGACTGTACCGTTGCATGCTCTTCGATTAGTGCAGGAGGAATTGCCTTCTGACGGTGATAGTTCTTGGACATGTCACGCACGCTGGCGCGCTCCTCGGTCGTTAGAGAGTTATCCTTCTCCAAAGACTTGAGCATTTCGCCAAGCTCAGGTGCGATAGTCAGCTCGAACAGGTTCTTGGAGAAGCGTCCGATCACCTGAGATCGAACAGCAATACCTCGGCGCGGCATGTGCGTCTCCTGATCCCAAGATAGGAGGGCCAGAGCAGAAGAGAGAATATTCATCTCTTTCAGGCGGGTCTTGTAGGAAGTGAGCGTGTCCACAGTCGTCCCTTTCAAACGTCTTCGACATGGCGAAGAGAGATG
>CAZKDW010000227.1:0-1496 GCA_964551625.1 uncultured Thermotogae bacterium
CGATGACACTGCCGAGCCTATGGGATACGTTGAAGCCAGCTGTCGGGCCGAGTTCCTCTCACACCCTCGGGCCGATGCGCGCCGGACTCCTCTTTCGCAAGATGTTGGAGTCGCGTGTTGAGTGTATGCCAGGAGAACGGATTACAGTAACGCTCTTTGGAAGCCTCGCACACACGGGGAAGGGGCATCTTTCAGATCAGGCCATCGTTGCCGGACTCTGCGGTTATGGGCCTGAGGATCTAGAGCACCGCTCCATGGCCGCCGTGTACGAAGAAGTGGAGGTAACCAGTGTTCTCCCTTTCTCCTCCGGTGAGCGGACATTTCAGCCAGCAGTAGACATAGTCTTTGATGTGGAAACGCCGCCTGAGCCGCATCCGAATACACTTCGCTTTGCACTCCATGATTGGGAAGGACACCTATTGCTGTCCGTTGCCTACTGCTCGATTGGCGGCGGCCTGGTTGTAGATAGCTCAAAACTGAGCCGGGCAACAGAAGCGACGGCTCGCGATCCGGTTTCTGCACGTGGCATCGTAGAAATCTGTCAGCAGCAGGGAGAAAGCCTGGTTGACTTTGCGTTAGCCATGGAAGCGGATGCCCATGGCCATTCTCGCACCGTTGTCTTCGACTATCTACACAAGATTTGGGATCTGATGTCGAAGGCGATTGAACGCGGGATTAAGAGTGAGGGTCGTCTCCCCGGGTCTCTTGGCGTTGAACGGCGAGCTGCGGACATGCTCCGCCGCTTCGAGCATCAGCGCGGTACTCCGGGCGTTATCTCGGCAGAAAGCACGCGGACGTCAATCTATGCGATCGCTGTCGCCGAGGAGAATGCAGCAGGAGGGGCCGTTGTTACTGCGCCTACATGCGGATCAGCCGGTGTCCTTCCAGCCTGTCTTCGCATCATGCAGGAATTTATGAGCCTTCCTGACGAGCGGATATGCGAAGCACTCCTTGTGTCCAGCGTCATCGGAGAACTTGCCATTGCCAAGGCGTCGATTGCCGGAGCGCTTGTCGGATGCCAAGGAGAGATCGGCGTGGCGAGCGCAATGGCAGCAGCAGCCGTCTGCTACTTGCTGGGAGGCTCTGTCTTCGATCAAGTCAATCGAGCGGCTGAAACGGCGCTTGAGCACTTCCTTGGTCTCACATGCGATCCCGTCGCCGGGCTCGTCCAAATCCCGTGTATTGAACGCAATGCTGTCGGTGCTGTCTCGGCACTGAATGCCGCCAATTTGGCCATGATTTCAGGCGGGCGGGATCGAGTTGGCTTTGACACTACGCTTGAGGTCATGCATCAAACGGGCCTCGATATGCGCAGCCGCTACAAGGAAACGTCGCTTGGAGGCCTGGCCGCCGTGCCCGATCTTGACGGGGATGGAATCCCTGATATTCGGCAAGAAGAGTCATGAAGGGTCTCCGCTGGATACGCCACAGCTTGCTGAGGAGAGGAAGGCGGAGATTCGCCCAAGGCGAACCGGCTTGTTTGCCCGTGCAGGTTG
>CAZKDW010000228.1:0-1490 GCA_964551625.1 uncultured Thermotogae bacterium
CTATTTGTTCTTGCCTGTGCTGGTGATGTTGTCGATGGCATGGTGGCTCGAGCACGAAATGAGATTACTACTTGGGGCAAGGTTCTCGACCCAGCTGCAGACAAGGCGCTGTATGTGTCGCTGTTCTGCTCGCTGTTTGTGTTGCGTGAGCTTTCGCTTATGGCGCTTGTTCTATTCCTTATTCCACAAGTGGCTTTGGGCGTGGGTGCCCTTGTCTTGAGGGTTGGGAAACAAGCAGTGCAATCGGCGCGAATCGTTGGAAAACTGGCGTCGTTTGTGTCCTTTGTTGCCTTGTCATTTTTGATCGCTGGCTGGCCATGGGCGATTGAGATTCTCTATGTTGCCATTGCGCTGACCTATATTGCGTCGGCCGACTACTTACGTGGTGCGCTTCAGATTCAGTCCAACGTATCGTAAGAGAAGCCGGGAAAGTCTTCTGGTATGGGTGCTCGGAATTCCATTGGTTCGCCATGCATTGGATGTCGAATGTATAGGCGCCAAGCATGCAGCATGAGTCTCTCGCTGTCAGTTCCACCATACTTCTCGTCGCCTACAACTGAGTGGCCGGTATACCGTAAATGGACACGGATCTGATGCGTTCTTCCTGTCCGAGGCCGAACCCATAGCAGGCTTGTCTTGCCCAATTCTGCAAGGACAGTGAAGTCTGTTTGAGCGGGACGGCCACTCGCTTGGATGCTCATCCGTTGGGGCATGGCGGGGTTTCGGCCGATTGGCGCATCGATGTGGCCTTCTGTTTCGTCGTACTTGCCATCCACGACGGCAATGTAGTGTTTGCGGGTGGCTCGGTCAGAGAACTGCTGTTTCAGAGCCTCAAGGGCATTCCGTGTCTTGGCAACTGCGATAACACCGCTGGTTTCCCTATCGAGTCGATGAACAATGCCTGGACGCGCTGGATCATCAGCGACGGGGAGTTTGCGGTCGACTAACAGTCCCTCAACGAGTGTCGTTTCTGTCGTGCCTGCGCCAGGATGGACGACAATGCCAGAAGCCTTATTGATGACGACCATGAAGGGATCTTCAAACAGAATGTCCAATGGAATGATCCCTGGAGTCAGAACTGGTTTGTCAGGTATTTCCCACAGGATGCGATTACCCACGCGAACTCGGTGAGCGGGCCGCTCGATAATGTCTCCAGATACTGTTACCTTGCCTGCGCGGATCTCTTGTTGGATTTCAGTTCTAGAGAGTTCAGGGAATGCAGCCGCGAGAACCTGGTCGAGGCGACGCCCCACCTGATCGGACTCCGCTTCAATTAATAATTCGATCATCAGATACCCCATTTCTTGGTTTGTCAGTTCTAAAGAATCATCGTATAATACGTAACTCGCAGTCGAATGGGAAAGACGTTGTGTCGCTATCGATGGCGACACTATTTTCTATAGGGTATGGGAAGCGCAAATCGGTTTCAAAGGTAAGGATGGAGCGAAGATGAACATCGAGTTTATCGAAGCACTCGAAGAGATGGCGAA
>CAZKDW010000229.1:0-1486 GCA_964551625.1 uncultured Thermotogae bacterium
AGTTGCGAAGCCATTAGCTGGAAGAAGACCTCCATCTCAGGCGAGTCGTACGAACTTCCGATGTAATGCGATTGCACACCGTGGGGTTGGTGGCCGTGCTTGAGTCCAATGGTTCGCCCTTCGAGCTGAATAATTTCTTTGTCCGATAACGTACGAGTCACTTCAGGAGGATCCGAGTTCCCGGCCACTGCGGTCACGGGAGCGATCGCAGACAGCACATTCAGCACATGATTGGACACGATGTCTCCGGCATGGAGGATGGCATCGACGCCTTCGATCTGCCTCAGCAGTTCGTCAGGCAACCGATCGAGGCTCGTAGGAATATGGGTGTCTGAGACAAGCGCGATCTTCATCAGATCCCATCCTCCGGTTTGTCTGGATGCAATCCTGCTTTACTCGCGTATTCGGAGTAGCCGCCACTGTAATTCACAAGCTTCCCATCTTTCAGTTCTACAATCCGATCCACGGTGCGATCCAGGAAGTAGCGGTCATGCGAGATCACGAGCACCGATCCATCCAACTCCTCAAGTGCATCTTCCAGAATCTCAGCAGATCGGATATCGAGGTTGTTGGTCGGCTCGTCAAGCATAAGAAAATTCGCTCTTGATAAGACGATCAGTGCTAGCTGAAGACGACTTCGCTCTCCGCCAGACAGATCGGATGCTGGCCGTCTTGCCTGGTCATAAGTAAACGCGAATCGCAACAACACCTGCATGGCTCGCGTGTCCGACACACCAGCAGCGTGTCGCAGATTGTCGATGAGCGATCGACTCAAATCGAGCGTCTCATGCTCTTGCGCGTAATAGCCAGTCACCACACTGGGACCGAGAACCACCTCACCGGAGGTTGGCTCTTCCTGTTCGCGGATCAGGCGAAACAGCACGGATTTCCCCGATCCATTGGCTCCGACCAGTCCGACGCGTTCCCCATGACGGACGAGAAGATCGAGGTCATTCAAGACGGTCTTCGTTGCCGAGCTTCCATCTCCAAGAGGATAGATCTTGGACAGATCCTTGGCTTCCAGCACCTTGGTACTGCCACGCCATCCCGAAAGCGACAGCTTCATTTCCCGCTGCTGGTGTGGCTTGTCAACCTTATCCATGCGATCAATCCGTTTGAGGATGTTCTGACCGCGACGGATGAATTTCTCGTTGTCAAACACGGCTCCCCAGGTTAGCAGGCGTTTGGCTGATTGCTCCAGGCGGCTGATTTCTTTCTGCTGATCGGCAAACCGCTGCTCTTGCAGGGCGCGTTGGTGCTCCTTCTCCACAGCATATTCGGAGTAGTTGCCTGGGAATCGAGCCAAGATTCCGCCTTCCAATTCTGTAATTTCATCGACAACGAGATCCAGCAAATAGCGGTCGTGCGATACAAGCACAATCCCACCGTTGTAGTTGCGCAAGAACTGCTCAAGGTACATCTTGCCTTTGAGATCAAGATGGTTGTCGGGTTCGTCAAGCAACAGGAGATCCGGCTGATTCATGGC
>CAZKDW010000230.1:0-1486 GCA_964551625.1 uncultured Thermotogae bacterium
GATAGCCTTGTCCATCTTGACGAACGTAACGATCTATACAGATGGAGCATGCAGCGGCAATCCGGGGCCCGGCGGATGGGGAGCCATTCTTATCAGTGGAAGCCTGCGCAAGGAAATCTCGGGCGGCGATCCCGCAACGACGAATAACCGAATGGAACTGATGGCCGCTATTGCCTCGTTGCGAGAGCTGAAGGGGCCAAGTGAAGGCGAGCTGTTCACAGACTCCAAGTATGTCAAACAAGGCATCACTGAGTGGATCACCAAGTGGAAGGCAAATGGCTGGAAGCGGCGATCTGGGAAAAAATTGTTGCCTGTAAAGAACGAAGATCTGTGGCGACAGTTGGACACGCTGGCAGCGGCACATCATGTGACATTCCATTGGGTCGAGGGCCATGCAGGCCATCCAGAGAATGAGCGTGCTGATGAGCTTGCTCGCAACGCCATCCCAAGAACCTAGGAATCCCCAAGGAGCCCAATGGGAATCGTTGTCTGTACTGCCGATCTATTCCCCGAGCACGTCGATCGATTGGCGAATGCCGGGCATGAAATACGTCTCTCCAAGGACGCTGACAAGGACTCTCTGAAGCCCTTACTGACAGACGCGGATGCCATCATCTGTCTACTTACCCATGCCATTGGCTGCCAACTGTTGGATGCAGCCCCTCATCTGAGAGTTGTCGCGAATGTGGCCGTAGGCTACGAGAATATCGATGTCCCCGCTGCCAAAGAACGCGGCATCATTGTGACCAACACACCCGATGTCCTGACTGAATCCACAGCCGACCATGCCTTCGCGCTGCTTCTGGCTGCTGCTCGCAGAATTCCAGAAGCTGATGCGACGATTCGAGACGGCGAGTTTCCTGCCTGGGGGCTCCGTCAGCCGCTCACAGGGATCGATGTGCACGGAAAGACCTTGGGCATTGTTGGCATGGGGCGCATTGGCACGGCAGTCGCTCGTCGAGGACATCATGGCTTCGGCATGCCTATTCTTTACCATTCGAGAACCCGCAAACATGATCTAGAAAACGAATTAGGGGCGCGGCCCGTGTCGTTCGAAGACCTTCTTACAAAGAGCGATTTCGTCAGTGTGCACGTACCGTCAACAGACGAGACGTACCACCTATTCAATACCGAGGCATTTGCTCAGATGAAGCCGTCAGCCATCTTCGTCAATGTAGCTCGTGGGGCTGTTGTAGACGAAGCCGCTCTCGTCCAGGCACTTCGCGACCGCACCATTGCGGGCGCAGGGCTAGATGTGTTCGAGCAGGAGCCGCGCATTCATCCTGGCTTGCTTGAGCTTCATGAACGCGTCGTGCTCGCGCCTCACTTGGGCAGTGCGACAGTCGACACCCGCAGAGCCATGGGCGATATGGCTATCGACAACGTGCTTGCCGTTCTCGATGGGAAGCCGCCGCTTACGCCTGTATCATAAAACACCACGAACCCTGCAAACCCTTCACCGCAGAGAACGCAGAGAGCGCAGAGG
>CAZKDW010000231.1:0-1474 GCA_964551625.1 uncultured Thermotogae bacterium
TGCTCAATGACTCCGATGCTGATGGAGATCCGCTCGTCATCGAATCCGTCACAAGTCCTGACAATGGAACTGTTGAGATTGTGGACTCTCAACTCGTCTACACGCCCGATCCACAGTTCGATGGCGTTGACACCCTCACATACACTGTCTCAGATGGAAGAGGTGGAACAAGCACAGCAACCGTCTTCATCGCCGTTGCGGCAGTGAATGACGTTCCAATCGCTCAGGATGACAGCATGACGACAATCGCAGGCGAGATCACCTCAATCCCCGTCCTGAATAACGATTCAGATCCTGACGGCGACCCTCTTAGCGTCGTATCTGTCACTCAACCGCAGAATGGTTCAGTTACCGTTGCGGGGACGGACCTGTTGTATGAGCCCGATCCGGGATTCAATGGTTCAGACTCGTTTGGCTACACCGTCGCCGACGATAGCGGAAGTACCAGCACAGCGACTGTCACTGTCGGCGTCGATCCGCTTATCGCTGGGGTTGGTGGTGCAGCCGGTGACGCGGCCTCCTGCGATGGTCGCGTAATCATCAGCGAGATCGCTTGGGCAGGAACAGCGGCCGATGCACGAGATGAATGGATCGAATTACGGAACCTTGGAACGACGCCCGTCGATCTGACCGGGTGGGTCATTCGCTGGCGGAGTACACATCCGTCAACGCCCGAGGACCAGATCTGGAAATACATCGAGCTTGAAGGTATTCTGCCTGCTGCCACCGTAGCCGCGTGCGACTCGTCACTCCAGGACAAGAACGCTGGGGTTCAAATCGAGAGCTTCGACGACTCCGCATGGTCTATTTTCGCAAATCCCAATGCTGTAAATACGGGGTACTACGTCTTAGAAAGGCGAACCGACAGTACCATTCAGGATAGTCAAGCAAGCCAGATCTACGATGCGGATAGAACGCTGTCTCTCGCTCTCTCCGATCTTGGAGAGATTGTCATGCTTATCGATGCAAACGAAGGCGTCGTTGATACAGCCAATGCCTCCAACCTTGGACGCAACGGCTGGGTCGCTGGTAGCATGACAACGAGGGGCTCGATGGAACGCATTGATCCTCTCGGACTAGACACTGCCGATAACTGGCAAACCAACTTTGGGCTTGATATCAAGGGCGAAGATGGGGCAGGGCATTTGCTTCGCGCCACCCCCGGCACCGCGAACTCTACTAGCTTGGAGGGTATCGATTCGATCAGGTCACTTCCGTTAACTTCCGTGCAAGCGGGAGAGGTTCTTCAGATTGACTTCCCACTCTCGCGAGAAGATAGGCGGGCGGCAGGATGGCCTTGGATTAGCGTAATCAGGCCTGGATTCGCAGGTATCTCTGGAGCAGGAGGAGCGACTGACTACTCTAGCTATGCATTCTCGGGAGGCTATCAGAGCGATGGCCAGTACGCGCTTGAGGTCGGCACGAGAGATCTGAGTGCGGGTACGTACGAGTTTTGGGTGATCTATGCCACGGG
>CAZKDW010000232.1:0-1464 GCA_964551625.1 uncultured Thermotogae bacterium
GTTCTCTCGATCCTAGAATCTGTTGGTGGAATTCTTTCGTCGGATACGCTCGGCGTTGTGGCCATTGACGGATGGTACAAGATGCTGCCAAGCTCTGTCTTATCTGGCGAGACAGTAGCCGGAGTTCCTATCCTTGCATTGGAGCGAGATGGGTTATCAGGTGACGACTGGGAAGACGGCCCGATGCTGATCTTCCTCCCTGAAGACGAGACGTTTGGCAATCAAGACATGCTAGACGCACTTGGCCCCGAATTTTCTCACTATTTTGGAGACAAGCCATCGACAACGGGGATGATGGTCAAGGGTGCAACTTATTTGGTTCCCAACTACGACGGAGCCACACTTCCTCTACAGCCTGAAGTTGTCTCAGTCGGCACGGCCAGCTTCCCAGGAGGCAACGTTCTGACAGTGGTTCGAGGTGCCGATTCGCTGGCCTACACGCTAGAAGAGGTGGAAGCTTTCGAAACGATCAGTGGGCAAGGAACATTCACCACATCAACCAATGCCGAATACACGGCGAGCTATGTGGGTGTCCCCATGACCACGTTCATTGGCAATGTGAATGCCGATGCAACGATTCGAGTAACTGCAGCTGATGGTTATTCCATGAACTATCCAGCTACCACGTTTCAGGATGTGTCTGAGGGAACGTGGATTCTCGCCTACAAGGAGAATGACGAATACATACCCTTCGATCCTGGGTATTTTCGAATCGTGCTGGTTGGAGACGATACCCCGCACTTCCCGAGTGCGTTGTCAGCCAAGATGGTCGTGTTGATTGAAGTTCTTGGTGTTTACGTGGACTACAGTCTGGATATGACTGGAGCTGTTGATCGGACGTTCTCGCGATCTGAGTTAGAAGAAGGTGTGGGGTGTCCGTGCCATACTGCCACAGTGTTTGTGACGAGCAAGGGTGTGACAAGCGAATATACAGGCATTCCATTGTGGCGACTGATTGCCTTTGTCGATGACGGTGTTTATCCTGCGGCCTATTTGGGACTCCATTACAACGACAGCGATTTCAACGATGAATTGGCTAGTTCTGGATATACCATCGATTTAGTGGCATCAGATGGCTATACACAGACAGTGACCTCAGACTTGATGGCACACGATGATCGCTTCATTGTTGCCTTTAAGAAAGATGGTGCCTTCCTCGATCCAGAGAGCAACGGATACATGCGATTCGTGTTTGATGATTCGGTTGAGTTGCCCGAAGAGTCTAACCTTCGGGCTGTGAAGTTCTTGGCCGAGATTTTGCTAGGTCTGTAGGCGATTCCTCGTGAATAAGACGAGTACGAGATCTCGATTTGAATTACGGGATCTCGTGCTTATTGCCTTGTTGTCTGCTGTGGGCGGCGTGTTGTCGACCTATGTTGGGTACCTTGGAAATCTGATCAACCGGCTGTTCGGTGTCCCTTTTGGTGCGGGGCAATTGATTGCTGGAGTTCACGTGCTGTGGCC
>CAZKDW010000233.1:0-1442 GCA_964551625.1 uncultured Thermotogae bacterium
CGTCACTCATCGGCTTTGTAATCCGGCCATTCCGCTCTACAAGGCTTTGCTCTTCAAGAATGCAGCCATCAACTGTGGTGCAACGGCATCGTCGAGGACAGGCGACTCGATAATCGAGCGGCGGATTTGTTGGGCGTATCTCGGAAATTGATCAAACCCTGCTTCCATTTGGAACTTGGCCTCATCAGGTGATGTCTCAGGCCGCGGTTGAACCCCCCAAACAGGGCGGTCGCCATAGCGCACAACTTGAGCTGCACAGGTCGCGTTAGCTGCCAGGATTCTCCACGGTTCTGGAGGGTCGATGACCTCGTCGATATGTGACGTGTACGTGTGCCAAGGATTGGGAAGGCTAGCAACGAGCGGATCCGATTTCACGATGTCAATGGACACCCAGCCAATCTCGGGAATTCGCGCTCGACGAACGTATTCAGGCCCGGAGATCGCCCGCACCAGCAGTTGATGTCCAAAGCCGCTACCAAGAACAGGAAGTCCTCGTCCAACAGCATCTCTCACAACGTCGGCTTCCACGTCGAACCAAGGCTGAGGCTTTCTGAACGACGCCTCGGAACCGGTTAACAGAAGGTGTGTATAGCGATCGAGATCTGGGACAGGCTCACTCGAAGGAAGCTGAACCGCATCGAAAGACACTCTGCCAAAATAGCGCGCCCACTCTTCGACGGGACGGGAAATCGACCGATCGATGGAATTGCCCAGAACAAGAATTCGCTTCTTCATGGAACTAGCATAGGAGAGCTTGCCTCCAGAATCAATTCTTTGGGACATGGATTCCACACAACTCACGACAGAGAAGCAAGAAGGGCTCTGCTTCTAACTCAGAAAAAAACAAGTAACAATCACCCATGGGCGGCTCCTTGCATGAGAGCCCAGCTCGCAAGGGTTAAAGAGATCGCGGGCTACCCGGGCATAGGAGGAGGGGCAGAGCTACTCGTCAACCAAGCAGATTGACTATGAAGCGCAGGAAGGGAATGAAGGAGAAGCAGGTGTTACTCATTGTCTTCACACGCACAATGGGATCAGCTTCACGCCCTCCATAGTGAGAGCATGTACCTAGTGGCAGGATGTTTCATCTCTGGCTTCTACTCGTCAACAAGGATTGTCTTGGCTGTGGGCCGCGGAGCCTTGATAACCATGAACTGCAGAGGTCGATCACTCTCGTTGTACCAGCAGTGCAGAATGTCCTTCGGACTCTCAACGAGCGTTCCTGCTGAAATCGCGGACATCTCTTCGCCAATCTCGACAACGCCTGTCCCTTCTAGAACGAAGAACGCGACATCAACAGGCGTAATGTGTCGCTTGAGTTGCTCGCCTGGCTGAAGCGTGATCACGGTCACGATCAGCTCGGGCGAGTTATGCAACCCGCGTGCATCGACGTCATGAATCGTCTCCATAATCTCCGTGGTCTCAATTGATTTCGTAATCAT
>CAZKDW010000234.1:0-1435 GCA_964551625.1 uncultured Thermotogae bacterium
TCACCTTGGCCCTGAACGAGGCTGATCAGCTTCGCACCATGCACCTTCAGGACATCGAGAACACGGTAGACGTCATCGGACTCGTTACGAACCTTGACAGTGAACCGCGTTGCTGGCAATCCAATGCCGAGTCCAAGCGTCAACCCCTTGAGCAATTCGGCCTGGGTAATCACACCAATCAAGCGCTCTTCTCGGACAACGGGGAGCACAACCAAACGGTTGGACAGCATGATAAGTGCTGCCTTTTCCAAGGTGTCATCCGGCGTCACTGAGAACTTGACAGGATGCGCCAGCTTCTCCACTGGAGCATCCCAATCCTTGATATCTTTGAGACCAGCTCGAGTAATAAATCCTGTCAACACGCCTTCAGCGGTTGCAATAAGCAACAATCCAAAGCCATGGGCATCCATCGTATCCCGGACTGCCGAAAGCGGCGAGTCCGGTGGGAGGGTGGTCACTCCCGACTGCATGTACTGATCTACGTTCATTCCTCTTCTTGTTTCGCCTGAGCGATGACTTTCTCTTGCACGTTACCCGGAACCGGCTGATATTTAACGAACGACATCTGGAACGTCGCGCGGCCCTGCGTTCTTGACTTCAAATCAAGGGAGTAAGATTGCATTTCTGACAATGGGGCCTCGGCTCGGACGATCGTCGCCTTGCCTTCGGGTTCCATTCCCAGAATTCGCCCTCGTCGCCCGTTCATGTCTGAGATGATATCGCCCGTGAATTCTTCGGGAACTCGAACATCCACATGCATGACGGGTTCAAGCAGGCACGGATTTGCGTTGTCAAATGCATTACGGAACGCATTCCTCCCAGCCATTTTGAATGCAAGCTCCGACGAATCTACTGGATGATAGCTTCCGTCAAAGAGAGTTACGCACACGTTGGTCACCGGGAACTTGGCTAAGTTCCCCTCTTCCAATGCTTCGGAAATACCCTTTTCCACGCCAGGAATATACTGTCCGGGGATCGATGCACCCTTGATCTTGTTGACGAACTCATAGCCATCGTTAAAAGGCTCAACGCGTAGTTCGACTTCTCCGAATTGTCCCCGACCACCCGACTGCTTCTTATGGCGGTACTTAGCTTCTGCATGCTTTCGAACGGTTTCTTTGTAAGGGATCGTCGGACGCTGGGTATCCAGTGTCACGTTATAACGATTCTTCATGCGCTCAATAACCAAGGTAAGATGAATGTCGCCCATCCCTTCCATGATCATCTCTTTGGTCACAGGATCGCGTCCAATAATGACCGTTGCCTTGGTCGTGGCAATTTCTCTCACCGCGTCTGACATCTTCTCGACATCGGCCTGCGTCCGGGGAGTAATCGCTCGCGAGTACACGGGCTTCGGGAATTCAGCCATCTCATAGACTGGCATGCCCTTTTCAGCCCCGATGGTTGAAGCCAGCTTCACGTTGTCGGCTTTTCC
>CAZKDW010000235.1:0-1414 GCA_964551625.1 uncultured Thermotogae bacterium
AACAGGTTGACCTGATGTCTGCGAACTGTCAGAGGCCAGTTCGTTTCAGAAGTCTCATCCTGTTTCGTCTTCCGCGAACTCGACAGTCTCAAGACTTTGAGTTCGCGGGCTCCTACCGTCGCCCCCGAATTCGGAGGATGCGTGCGAACAGGTTGACTATGTCGATGTAGAGAGCGGCTGCACTGCCGATGGCATTATCGACGGTCTTGGGAATGCGGTTGGCGCGTCCCCAGTCATAGCCGATGTAGCCACAGAAGATGAGGACGATGGCCCAGTCAATGATTCCATACTCGGTATGAAAGATGAAGATCTCAATCAGCCGAACACCAATCACAATGAGTAGCGCAAGTCCTAGCGTGCGATAGATGCGTTGGAAGAACCTCGGGAACAGACTGCCCAGCACCATCATGCCCAGGGTCACAAATGCAGTGATGCGAATGGCATCCAAGACGATGGCGGGGTTGTATCGATGAATGAGCAGATTAAGGATGAAGCCAAACGGGATGACGACCAGGTTGTAGCCGACAAAGCTCAGTGCCGGATGGGTCGCGCGGTTGAACAGAGATACACCGGCAATGATAGATAGAAAGTAGCCCAGAAAAAAGTAGAGGGGGCGAATCGAAGCCACGGATTCATGAGACACGTTGGCAACGATGATCCAGTTGACGAGGAAGCCCCACAACAACGTCAGCCCCATAATCAGGTTGTAGGTTCGGGCCTCAATGCGTTCTCCACCTGAGGTCTCTTCCGTCCTTGCGAATACATCATGCTTCAACCGTTTGAGCTTCTTCACGAGTTACCTGCTGTGAATCCAGAATTTGTCTCTGCGTTCGCCTAAGGATCTACTCTCCGATAACCCAGAATCCTTGTCCCGCTGTCAAGCGGCTCAGCAGAATGGGGTGATGAAGGGTGAAGGCTGCCCAGTTGCTCTCTCCGATGAACCCACCGTCAAGAGTCCACGAAGTCTTCTGAAGGACAACGACCGAAAAGTCGTCCTTCACGATAATGACGTGATTCGCAAGAACCAGCCACAAGACGAAGATCAGTAGAATGCCATAAACCCAGGTCCGCTTTGGCGCCTTGCGCCTTGCCGTATCCTGGCTGGTGTCATATTCGTCTGTTTTCATACCAGCCATTCTAGGGCACTGCCCAGAATCGTTCCAGAATGCGCGGCGTACTGGCAGTGGAAACGGTAGATTACCCTAAGCATCATCTGCCGCGTACTGCAGCCCCCATTGGGCGCGCAGGGAATCCATCGTCTTCATAATGCCCAAGCTTTCACCAAGGGGCATGATTGTGCTTTCCAGACGCCCGCTGCGAAGACAAGCCATCACCTCGATGGCCTCATGCGTGTAGCCGTTGCCCAGAAGAGGGAAGGTAACCGTCTCTTCCCGTCTGCCGGGGCCTCCTCGTG
>CAZKDW010000236.1:0-1402 GCA_964551625.1 uncultured Thermotogae bacterium
GCTGGTTGGGAGTCCCTCACCGGACAACTTTGGAACTTTCTCTTGGCCGAGTCGGGAGGAGATTGAATCCCTTCTGGTCGTGTCGTGATCGAAGGTACTAGCCGGGGGGCAGAGGGATCCGCCCTCGACTTGGGACTTCTCTCCGGCAAACGCGAGAAGTACCGAGGCTTTCCCAATCCTCGCATGCTAGAAGTGTCCGGGTTCTTGCATTGCTTCTTAACGGACACTCGCTAAGCAGGAAGCTTAAATCATCCTAGCAACAAGACATTCCCCGCTGCTGTCTCTCCGTTGAGAATGGGAGCACGAACAACACTCCGTGCCTGTTTCCGGCGAAGCTTTCAAGCGGTTCCCCTCACAGCACGTTCTCTGATATGGTGTATCCACACAAGGGAGGGACTAGCATGAGGGCTATTCGTATTGGACAAGTGATTCTCTTGATCGCGGGTTTTGCCTTGACACTGACATCTTGCACATCGGACGAGGACGATAGAGAAGCAAGGATCCTTCTTATCTTTAGCTATCACGCCGAGTACACATGGCATGCGGAGGAGGCCAGAGGAGTAGAAGAGATCTTGCAGCGTGAAGGTGTAAGTTACGAAGAGTTCTATTTGGACACAAAGCGGAACACGAGTGATGAGTGGAAAGGACAGATCGCCACAACAGCAAGTGAGCGGATAGAGGAATATGATCCATCTCTTGTCATCGTCTTCGACGATAACGCGAGCGCGCTCGTGGCAAGCCAGTATGTTGGCCAGTCGCTGCCCTTCGTTTTTTGCGGTGTTAATGCCGATCCGGCTGAATACAGCTTCCCTGCGGACAACGTGACTGGTGTTTTGGAAAGACCTGATTTCGGAGCCGCTCTCGAGCTTCTCCTTCAGCTCGTGCCCAATGTTGAAAGCGTTGCCCTAATCACCGACGCAAGCCCTAGTGCTAAGGGTTTCGCTGACGGACTCGCCGGAATGTCATTGCCGGTTGAGATCACCGAAATCTATCAAACAGACGATTTCGAAAACTGGCAGGCGAAGATACTGGAGGTCCAATCGGAAGTAGACGCAATTGGGTTGTTCACCTATCACACAATCAGAAGACAGGGCGAGGACGAGAGCATGTCGCCCGATGAAGTGCTTCAATGGACACTTGAGAACAGTGGGCTTCCAGAATTTGCCACACTTGACTTCACAGTAGAAGGTGGGGCGCTGTGTGGTGTTGCTCTCTCTGGCTACGAGCAGGGAAAGATCGCCGCTGAGATGGCAATCAGAATACTGGCAGGTGAAAAGCCAGCGAATATCGCTCTGGCTATTCCGCAAGCGACCCGGGCCTTGGTCAACTCTGCAAGAGCAGCAGAACTGGGAATAGAGATATCCGAAGAGAAGCTGTCAGAGCTCGAGCTTATCGACTGAAC
>CAZKDW010000237.1:0-1399 GCA_964551625.1 uncultured Thermotogae bacterium
GCTGCATCGAGGCTGGAAACCCAGACCCCTGATGTGACGAATCAGTACGACTTCAACATGGAGTTAGCTATCGTACATGTTGGCTGGGGAGAAGAGGGCGCTCCTGAGATCGACGAGATTGTGGATCTGATATCTGGTCCGTTTGAAGCGCTGCGTGAATGAGACAGCAGATGCGACAATTTCTGGCGACCTTGATGATCGTATGCGCTGTCGTTGTCCTGAGCAGTGGGCAGATTCCGTCTAGTGATTGGATCTCCGGCATTGATATTCCGGGATTGGTCCCATTCCAAGTCTCCTTTCGACTGACGAACAGCGGGTCCTCGCTTCTGGATAGTGTGACTGGGCAGATCATTCTTTCTAATCAATTCGGGCAGATGATTCAGGTTTTGCCCGTTGAAGGCTTCTCGTTACCCCCGGGGGGGAGTAAGACGGTAACGACATCTAGTCTCTGGAGTTTTCAGCAGACGGGGGTATATCTGATCGAGATCGCGTTGGATCTGGGCTCTGGGAACTTGATTGCGAACTCGCTTGCCTTCCGAATTCTTCCTGTGCAACTGCCGCTTGCCCCAGAGTCTTCCGATTTTGGCGAGGGGTTGATGACCCTGTATCAGGAGCCCGTCAACTGGGGTATCTTGAGGATCGATGCCCCCGATGCTTGGATGACGACTCACGGGCGCAGCGATGTGATAGTGGCTGTCATTGACACGGGAATTGATACATCCATTCCTCAGCTTGAAGCAAGCATGTGGATTAATCCGGGAGAGGTCGCGAACAACGGCATTGACGATGATGGCAATGGCTATATCGACGATGTGCATGGGTGGGACTTCCGAGACGGAGACAACAGTTCACTCATTGGAAGTAAGCTTCATTGGCATGGAACGTTCGTGGCTGGCATTATTGCCGCACAACCAGGAGAGGTTCCCATTGTTGGTGTAGCACCAGGCGCGCGGATCATGGACGTTCGATTCTTAGATTCAAACAATCAATTCTCGTCACGAGATTGGGACACCTTTGCCGAAGCGATCGACTATGCTGTGGACAATGGCGCTGACATTATCAACTTGAGTATCTATGCGAATTCTGCGCCGCCTACGGTCCTTGAAGCGGCGATCCGCAGGGCAACCCAGGCAGGCGTTGTTTTCATTGGTATCACGGGGAACACCGACAACAATGCGACGGGAGGGGCTGAGTCCAATGCAGTCCTGTACCCAGGTAGGTATGATGAGATCTATGCTGTTTCGGCGACAACAGAAACGGATCAATTGGCCGTGTTCAGCAGGTTCGGTCCTGAAGTTGCGTTTTGCGCTCCTGGTGAAGGCATTACTTCCTTTCTTCCAGGAGGACAATCGGCGACCCGTTCTGGGACGTCGTTTGCAGCCCCCCACGTCTCGGGAAC
>CAZKDW010000238.1:0-1358 GCA_964551625.1 uncultured Thermotogae bacterium
GGTTTGATTTCGCAAGGCTTGCACCTCTAGGTTTCATTGGGGTTCAGCGATCGATTACGAACAACATGATTATCGATGCCGATCTCACTCTGAAATGGATTCCCCTGCATGGGATCGCAAGGCGTATTACTCACCAAGAAAGTGCCCGAAATGGGCTCGTTGCCTTAGCTAAGAAAAGCACTCGAAACAGGGGGTGAGGCTGCAGAGACACGTTCCTGACGTATTAGGAGCGAAGAGACACCGATGAGCTAGACGATGAAAGGGAAGCAGGCAGTGACTGGCCAACCGGCGGTTGAGTACAAGCGGGGTAGGAAGAAACAGAAGGGGAGCATCCGTTTACATTATGGACTTAGCTCAAGATGGGGTGAATTAGAAAAACGAGAAGATGCTGTTCATGCTTTTAGAATAGCGACTGTTTTTACCAGTTACCACTTCAGGTGATCCCAAAAAAGGGAAAGGCCCGTTTTCGAGGGCCCTTCCTACATTCTTGAGCTTTGCTTAGCTTCTGGTTTCTTCGTGATCTAGATACTGCAAGATCGCTTCGACAACAAGATAGTTCACTGAACGATCTCTCTTCTTACCAAGCTGAATCAAGCGCTCCACAGGCTGTTTGTCAATCTTTCCCTGAGGAACATAGATAGACATCTTATCTAGCAACTCTTTCTGAGCCATGATATCTCCCCTCCTTTCACGGTGGCGTTCTAATTAAGATCTATTATTCCTCATTAAACGGCACTTCTAGCCATTGTTCAATCCTGGCCGCTTCGAAACACCAACCGGCGGCTGACCGATAATTGCGAAAACATGCATACCAACAGGATTATACCTTCAGATGGGCATGAGAAGACGAGTGATGAGAAAATGTACTTAGGAGGTACAAGATAAACATTTCAAGGTGTTGGAGGGTTAAACTTCTCTAATGAATCCGACCGACAAGGTAGAATCTCTCTTCTTCGCATGAACCAATCTTCTCCTCATTGAAGGGAGTCTTCTGGGGAGAGCCTTGATCGGTTATCTCGAGCCTCCTGAGTCTCGATCTTGGACGTAGATTCGGGCAGATGAAGCTCAGGCAAGGTGCCAAGTACCGCCCCTTTGTTAAGGGTTCGAATTTTGGCATTGACTTGGAATTGACGTAGTGTCGAACAGGCCTTATTGTAAGGTTGACTGACAGCATGACGAATCACAGGATGATCTGATTTTTCAATCTGATCAATGTGCGACAGAATTCCCGAAAGGAGAAAATATGGGAAATATCAGCGATCTTGAAGCCCTATTGCGGCCCCCGGCAATGGACATGCCGGTTTATCCTCCCAAGGCGATTACGCTGGCTAGTGGGGAGACGATGGTGGTTCGGCAGG
>CAZKDW010000239.1:0-1325 GCA_964551625.1 uncultured Thermotogae bacterium
AGTATTGTCTCATTGAAGGATGAGCATGAGCGCGTGAGTCGTTAGGTCAATATACCCGGCCTGGCGAAGGAGCGAAAGAGCTGAGCTTTCTTCTGCTTCATGAGCTTGGCATACTCCGTATCGCTGTGGCTGCATGCGATTTTCTCCAGATGTTCCAACAGCACTCCTTTCTTCAAGAACTGCTTAGGTTTTTCAAGCGTCTTGAACTTCTCAAACGGGGTGAGGTACGTTTCGTACTTCTTCTTGATCTTGCCTTTCTTGTCCACTGTTTCCGTGGCAAACCCACATGGGCGATGATAGTTCAGGTAGACGTTGAACGTCTCCTTGTAGAATGCTTGGATCTTTGCTGCTTCCTGCTGGGGAATATGCCAGTGTCCCATCTGCTTGCGAATGATGCTCCCATTCTTTCCCTCTACGAGCGCTTGGTCATTGGTACGTCGTGCTCGACTCTTGGTGAACTCGATCAGTAGCTTGTTGAGCAGCTTCACCACGACACCGTTGACGTACTCGCTACCATTGTCACTGTGAAATCCCTTGATGGTAAACGGATATTGGGAGAGAAGATCTTTGAGAACGGGAACGAGAAAATGTTCACTGATCTTCTCGGCGCAGCCAATGACCTCCCATTGAGTAACCGCATCGATCGTATTGATATGGTAGACGCCTTTCTTCCCGTTTAGATCTCCTTGATGAACTGTGTCAACCCTTATGTACCCTGGTCGTCCTTGTGGATCAGGCCTCCGGCGTTCGCCATATTTGCATGGGGAGGGCTTGGTCTTCTTGATGGTGAGGGTACGATTGCGGTAGAAGGAGCCTTGTCGTAGACGATACAGGTGAGCAACAGAGATGTTGCTCAGACGATGGAACTGCTTCTTGCCGAACAGTTCATATTCTCGCTTCAGAATTGCCGCAGTTGCCTTACCAGAAAGTCGCTCGTGGGCATCGTCTACTTCAGCTAACAGCAGCTGGTCTTCCCGCGTGTACTTGACAGGGAAGCAATGCCGTCTGTAGGGGTGAACGCGAACACGCCGCGTACAACGAAACTGTCTAATGAGCCGTGTTAGTTGGGAAGCAGAGATTCCTGTAATCTTCTGCATGTAAGATCTGATCAGTCCTTTCTCCGATCGGGGACGAGAGAGGTACCCGTAAGCACATAACGTGCGCTCGATCCAAGCGTAGGTTTCTTCCCGAGAGTTGCCTTTGAACATCAGCACATCGCTGGATGCGAGGAATGCCTTTAGCTCATCGATACTCATCATGCGTGCGTCTGTTAGCATCAAGATCATGCCTCCAATATCTCGACACACGCGCTTGCGTTACCAGTG
>CAZKDW010000240.1:0-1323 GCA_964551625.1 uncultured Thermotogae bacterium
AAAGCTGGAAGACCTCATCGAGATCCTCGGAGATCAGTAGAATGCCGGCTCCGCGGTCCCGCTGCTTGAGTAACACTTCCCGTACCTGTTCTGTCGCCCCCACATCCAATCCGTACGTAGGATGCGCTGCAACGACGAACTTGGGGCTTCCACTCAGCTCCCTGGCGAGCACGAGTCGCTGAATGTTCCCGCCTGATAGATTGCCAACAGCCGTTCCATCATGCGGTGCTAAGATCTCATACTCCTTCATGGCTTTGCAGGCGTTCTCATAGGCAGCCTTCTCGTTAAGAATGGACCATTTGCAGAAAGCGGAGGACCGATAGCTCTTCAGGATGAGATTCTCACGAATGCTCATTGTGGGGACAGTTCCCACGCGAATACGCTCTGTGGGCACATGGGCAACGCCGAGATCGGCAATGGTCCGAGCTGAGCACTCCGTCAAGTCGTGGGGTTCGAGGATGGCCCTCCCCTCAGTGGCCTTTCTCAAACCTGTGAGAACCTCGGACAATTCATGCTGCCCATTACCGGATACACCAGCAACTCCCAGAATTTCACCACCATACAGATCGAAGGTCATTCCGCGCAGTGCGGGAAGACCACGATCATTCAACGCATGAAGATCTACTACATCGAGGATTTTCTCGCCAAGCTTTGGCGGCTTCTTCTCCACGTTGAAGATGACCTCACGACCGACCATCAACCGAGCAAGTTCAGCCTTCGATGTCTCTGGTGTATTCACAGTGGCCACAGCCTTACCCTTGCGGAGAACGGTGACGCGATCGCTGATCTCCATCACTTCGTTAAGCTTGTGTGTAATGAAGATCACGGTTAGACCTGCCGCAACCAATGTACGTAGTGTGCCAAATAGCCCATCTACTTCTTGCGGTGTCAATACACTCGTGGGCTCATCCATGATCAGGATGTCGGCATCACGATAAAGTGCTTTCAGAATTTCCACACGCTGCTGCTGACCAACAGTCAATTGCCAAACCTTGGCTCCCGGATCCACCTGCAATCCGTACTCTTCAGCCAATCGCCGGATCTTCTGTCGCGTCTTCTTGAACTGCAGGAAGGGGCCCGTGCCCTCATTTAGGCCGAGCACGATGTTTTCCTCGACAGTCAGTGTGGGAACAAGATGGAAATGCTGATGCACCATCCCGATGTGATTGGCTAGCGCTGCCTTGGGAGACCCAATGCGAATCGGCTGGCCATGGAGGAGGACTTCTCCTTCATCTGGCTGATAAAGCCCATAGAGGATGCGCATGAGCGTGGTCTTGCCTGCGCCGTTCTCTCCGAGTAGACAGTGAATTTCGCCGCGCCGAA
>CAZKDW010000241.1:0-1321 GCA_964551625.1 uncultured Thermotogae bacterium
GCATAGACGTCTTCGGTGTTCTCTCTGAAGAAGACCACGTCAACATCCTGAGGTCGGTGCACGGGTGCTGGCGTTCCGATGTGCTGCACGGGGCGCACGCATGCATAGAGGTCGAGGAGTTTTCGAAGGGTGACGTTGAGGCTGCGGATGCCACCACCAACAGGCGTCGTTAGAGGACCCTTGATAGCAATCAAGTACTTGCGAACGGCTTCAACGGTCTCATCAGGGAGATAGAGTTTTTGTCGCTCGTCTGGTGGAATCGCGACGATCTCTTCTTCTGAAAGTTCAGGGTGATTGATCTCAATAGCTTCATCGCCAGCGAGAATCTTCATCCAGGCGATCTTCTTCTCGCCACTGTAGGCCTTCTCGACAGCCGCATCGATGACCTTAATCATGACTGGCGAGATGTCTACGCCGGTTCCGTCTCCTCGAATGAACGGGATGATCGGATTGTTGGGGACCTGAAGACCATCTTGCGTTCGCGTGATGGCCTCGCCGTTGGGTACCGCGGGGGTGGGCTGGACACTCATGTTTTGTTGCTCCTTCGAAAACGTTGGGTGTATGTTGGTTCAGCCTGTTGGCTGGTCAGCTCTTGCGTGATTTGCTCGGCAGCTTCGGTTAACGATTGGATGAGGAGGCGTCGATTTTCCCCCTCTCCTCTGTGTTGGGGGACGGAGACTCCGATCGATGCGACTACGCGGCCTGAGAACGAAAAAATAGGCGCAGCGATGCCTTGTGTTCCCTCGATCAATTCTCCGTCGGACTCAGAGAATCCATTCTCGCGAATCTTCTCAAATTCCCTTTCCAGAATGCTGGATTGAGTGATGGTGGTCGGTGTGAAGCTCTTCAGTCCGATGGTCTTGATGATCTGTTTCTGCTCTTTGCGATCGAGATAAGCAAGGATGGCCTTGCCGGTGGCGCTTGCATGAAGTGGATAGACATCTCCGCGGTCATAGGACACGCGAAGGGTTTGGTTCCCATCCACTTTTTCGAGGCACACGCCAACCTGATCTCGAAGCCCGAGAAGAATGACCGTCTCGCCGGTCTCGCGTCCGATGCGTGCTAGATAAGGCTTGGCGACATCGCGGAGTGGGCGGCGGGACATGGATGCAGCGAGCTCAAGGATCTTAGGTCCAAGGCGATAGCCAGGGCCGTCCTCTGCTTCTTCAACCAGATGATTGGCCCTAAGTGCTGCAACATAACGATAGGCAGTAGAGCGAGGCTGACCCATTTTCTCAGCGATTTCCGAAACTTGTAGAACGGGGGAGTCGGAAAATAGAGTCAGGATCTGCACGCACTTCTCAAGCGTCCCAAGTGGATT
>CAZKDW010000242.1:0-1314 GCA_964551625.1 uncultured Thermotogae bacterium
GAGGAGAACAGAAAATCGCGGCGCACAGAACGTACGCCGCGTATCAATTGTTATAGCTTAGGTAGTTCTAGACTAGTGTTACATCAAGAGCCTGGGGCCCTTTGTCGCCTTGTCCCAATTCGAACTCGACGTCTGCGCCTTCCTGCAGCGACTTGAAGCCTTCGCCACGAATGGAGCTGAAGTGTACGAAAACATCTTCGCCACCCTCTCGTTCGATGAAACCGAAGCCCTTGTCGTCGTTAAACCATTTCACTTTACCTGCTACGCGATCTGCCATGATATATACCTCCTCTATGCTGGGATCTTAGAAGGACGGAACCTCATTGAGGAGTTCTGGCATCAACCGGACTTCCTTGAAGCGCTGTTCAACTACCAAGCAACACTGGAACTCTAGCCGCCGGAACGCCGAAACACAAGGGACATGCGGAAAGGGGTCTACCATTATATTTTGTACGGAGTCGAGGACACCCTCTGGCTGACGGGTCTATAGCCGCCATTGCATGATGACTAGCCACTATCTTGAGGCGAATCAACAAGCTCTTCGAGTTAGGTGAGGCTTCAGATCCACACAAGTGGAGTACGTTTCTCCTAGAGTCTACAACAGCAGCAATGCAGCGAGAATAGCGGCTGCGATCCCAATTGCTGCCACCAGCCACACGTTGAGCACAACTTTGGGAGCAGCAACGTCGACTTCAGCATCGCAAGGATCTTGAGGCTCGACAACCACGCTCACACCTCTGCTTTGCAGTGAATCAACGTCCAGCATGTCTCGAGCCCCCAGTCGCAGGTCGAGGCAGTTGAAGCGAACGTCTACCCAGTCTCCTGCGTCCAAGGCTGTTCCCTCGACGAGTGTGAGAATGCCTGTGATCTGATTGCCGGATAGCCAGACTTTCGTAAGTGCAGTCAGGTCAGCAATCGGACTGATATCGACAATCTGGTTGCCCCCCAGGCCAAGTCCAGTGAGGTGGGTCAGATTCGATAGCGCTTGGATATCGACAATCTCGTTATCAACAAGGTCAAGACGGATAAGCTTCGTCAAATTCGAGAGAGGGCTGATGTTGACAATCTTGTTCTTGCTCAGCGAAAGAAGCGTCTCAAGGTGAATCAAATCTGATAGCGCCGTCACATCAACAATCTTGTTGTTGCTCAACGCGAGCATCTTGAGGTTCGTTAGATTCGAGAGAGCACCAATGTCGCTAATCTGGTTGTTGTCAAGCTGGAGGCTCGTGAGGTTGACCAGGTTCGAGAGCACGCTGATGTCCGTGATTTCGTTTCCAAACAGCTTGAGCTCTGTGAGGCCGGTGCAATACTGAA
>CAZKDW010000243.1:0-1313 GCA_964551625.1 uncultured Thermotogae bacterium
CTCATTCTGTTCGGGGAAACCATCCTCGGCTGGTTCTACAAGAAGGGCGAGACACAGGAATACCACGAGTCGATTGCCGAGGCCGTGCCGGGTCCGAGTACCGAGCTTGTTGCAGAACTGACCCGAGCTCATGACGTCTACATCTCATTTGGATTATCTGAAGCTGCGGATGACAAGCTCTATAACTCGCAGGTGCTTGTGTCCCCAAACGGAGAAATCCTTGCCAAGCACAGGAAATTCTGGATTCGCAACAAGATCTTCACTCCGGGAGATCGAAAGCTGACGACCGCCATGGTCGACGGAGCCAAGGTGGCCATCCTCATCTGCGCAGACGCTCGCAGCCTTTGGTTGAGGCGACATATTAGACGTGAGCGAGTAGATGTTGTTCTTGCCAGCTTGACTGACAATGAAACCAACCACAGCCTGTTTCACCTTATGGGCGTGCTTTACGATTCCTGGATTCTAGTGGCAAATCGATATGGAGAAGAGAATTCAAGGATGTGGCCTGGCCTAATCACCATCACGGATCCCTGGGCGAAGCTTCATGCTTCGGGGATTGGCAAGGAACAGGTTCTCGTTCATCGGCTCCGAGTATCAAAACCGACTTGTGTGGGTCGGTGGATGCGGCGAGTGCTTGTGGGCTTCAAGACAGTCGGGCTATTGACAGCTCTGACGATTCAAATGGTTTGGAAGGCCACTAGGAAATCACGCAAGAGCAAGAAATGAGAGCGGGCGGGTAGCTTCATCACCTATCTGTTCTACGTATCTTTCTCGCACTCGCGTACTACGGAGCAATACCCCTACGGTGGGTGGTTGGGGCCATCTCTAGTCCACCTGGATCGGATAACTGAAACTAATCTGCTCACCTTTACGTCCAGGAAATGCGGTGACCAACTCGTAGTTCCCAGACTGTGTTGTTGCTGGAATCGTGAACCAAGCCTGAATTGTGTTCCCATTGCGGATCCAGGATATGGCTTCGATTTCACCGATGGCAATGCTAGTGAACTGCACCTGGTTAGGCGGACTGAACTGCGGATTAAGCGTGATCGTCACCAGTTGGCTGGACAATCCTGCTGAGATGGACGTTGGAGAAATCGAGCTGACTCCGGGGACTGGAGTTTCGCCAATTTCCTGTTGCTCACCAGACACGACGTTCTGGGGCACATCCTGTGCCACGGAACTCGTACCTACTTGAGCCAAGCTCAAGTAGACTGCCTCACATCGGAACACTTCGTTGGACTCCTTGTTGCCTGGGCCGGTGGATGTGTACGGATTGATGTATTCCCAGACGATGTCGCCAGATGGCGTTACTT
>CAZKDW010000244.1:0-1235 GCA_964551625.1 uncultured Thermotogae bacterium
GGCATGAGAGACAAAGAGTTGTATGCGCAGATTCTTGGGATCACGTATCCGTGGTTGGTACGTGAAGTGGGGTTGCGACTTCAGGAAGGCGAAGTGCTCATTCATCTTGAGCTTACTCGTGAGTACGCACTGGCTTGTCCCCTGTGTGGCAGAGTGTCTCCCGGGTACGACACAAGGCAGCGCCGATGGCGGCATTTGGACACATGCCAGTATCGCACGGTGCTGGTTGCCGATGTGCCTCGGGTGGAGTGCGAGGAGCATGGCGTGCATCAGGTGAGTGTGCCTTGGTCAGAACCTGGGTCCCGATTCACCGCGCTGTTTGAGGCCCTGGCCATCGACTGGATGAAAGAGGCGAGCCTTACGGCGGTACGCCGGCTACTGGGGATTAGCTGGGACGAAGCCGCGGGGATCCAAGAGCGAGCCGTTACCCGAGGGCTTGAGCGTCGGGGGACCATTTCTCCAAAGCGGATCGGCGTTGATGAGACGTCGTTTCAGAAGCGACATGAGTACGTGACCGTGGTATCTAACCAGGATACCGGCAAGGTGATCTATGTGGCCGATGATCGCGGGCAGGCGAGCTTGGATGACTTCTACTTGGGCCTAAGCGAAACACAGCTCTGCGGCATCGAAACGGTGTGCATGGATATGTGGGGCCCCTACATCTCTTCGACACAGAACCATGTCCCTGACGCCGAGAGAAAGATTGCTTTCGACAAGTTCCATGTGGCCAAACACTTGGGTGATGCGGTAGACAAAGTGCGCCGGAGGGAACACAAAGAGCTTGTTGCACAAGGCTGTGATGACTTGAAGGGGACACGATATCTCTGGCTAAGCAAGAGAGAGAATCTCAGTTCTCAACGCTGGGAGGATCTTAATGCCCTCCGGGAGCGCACGCTGAAGACAGCCGAGGCGTGGTCGATCAAGGAGCTGATGATGTCGCTGTGGGAGTACAAGACACGCGGCTGGGCTCGCAAGGCGTGGGAGCAATCTCTCCACTGGGCGAAACGGACAGGTCTTGGTCCCGTGGTGAGTGTGGCACAAACTCTAGAGCGCCATCTGCAAGGCATCCTAAATGCAATCGTATTGCGAGCAACCAACGGAATGGCTGAGGGAATCAACTCGCGCATTCAATGGATCAAGAAGATGGCTTGTGGGTTTCGTAACCGGGAACGTTTTCGCCGAGCGATTCTCTTCCACCTGGGAGGCCTGGATCTCTATCCGACTTCCGCGATGAA
>CAZKDW010000245.1:0-1234 GCA_964551625.1 uncultured Thermotogae bacterium
CCGACGTTACAGGAATAATACTGCACCTCAATATACCGACATAGCGCTGCAATTGTTCGCTGCTCTATCTCTATCAAGTTGCAACATGAGGATCATCTACGCTTGGACTTATAGCTTCTGCTTTCTAAATCCCCGTAACTTGTTACTGGATTCCTTCATTGATGAGGCCTCAGACTCCCATCCCCTGCCTTCGTGCTCTCGGCCTCCTGATGCATCAAGGCATGCGGACAGATGTCCGGAACCCCTCTGACAAAGGGACAATACACATGCGGCAGTAGTCCAGCACGGACATCGAAGCAACCAGTACTCTCAATCCATGACCGTAAGAATCAAAGGAGGACGACTATGAAGAGAGCACTTTCTGTTGCGGTAATTGCCGCCCTGTCGCTCCTTGTTTTCCTGTTTGTTGGCTACGCCCAGGAGGGAGCCCCTGTTCCAATTGCGGAGCTTCTCGATCAGGAGCTCGCTGCGATGGAATCGGCTTTCGGAAGCCTCGAAACCTTCATGGGTGAGCTCATCGGCGAAGTCAAGGGAAACATGGGAGATATCGACGCCTTCAACGCGAAGGCTGATGATCTTCGCGACATCGTGACGGCCGTATCCGTCGAGATCAAGTCGGCTGAGGGAAAGATCATTGGGTTGCGTGAAGACGTAAACGCCCTCGGAGACACTCAGCAAGAGCTAAAGATTCGCATCGTCGCGCTAGAAGCTGGCTTGTCTGAGCTATCGACGTTCGCGGATGAACTGAGTGCGCGCTTGACAGTCACGGATGCAGATCTGGGCATACTTCGCGAGGAATTCGACATCTTGATCGCTGACTATGCTGTGTTCAAGGACGCCTTTGCTTCATTCCAGGTATCCGTCTATGGAGACATTGACGCCCTGCGAAACAGCGTCTATGCAGACATTGACATGCTTAAATCTGAAGTACTCAGTGATATCGATACCCTGACCACTACTGTGTATGGCGAAATCACCGGACTTCAAACTGGCGTATATGGCCAGCTAACATCGTTGGAAGACGGCTTCTCTGCCGACATTTCACTTCTTTCGTTAACTGTTGATGATCTGTCTCTTCGCGTCCGAGCCTTGGAAGACGAGGACGTTGGGACCTTCAAGAAGAAGGTCATCGACATGGAACGTTCCATGGCCGCACTGGCGATTCGCATCGACAACAATCGTGCCAAACTGGAAGGCTTCGATCACGCGATCGCCAGTCTTTCCGACGAAATGG
>CAZKDW010000246.1:0-1201 GCA_964551625.1 uncultured Thermotogae bacterium
TGAGTTGCCCCCGCACCAGTTACCCACGGAACCTTCGTGCCAAACACACACTGCAACCCCATCCTCCTAGCGAAGATTCAAAAGCAGGAGGACAACATGACAACGAAGCAATTGAGAAGTCTTTTAGTGATAGCCACGCTACTCGCCACCCTTACAACCGTTGGATTCGGGCAGATCATCGGGCAGAATCCCGATTTTGACGCTACTGCAGCTGAAGAAGAAGCCTATTGGTACTCGAGATACAACTTGGGACATCTGACGATGCGGGCAGGCATGGGCGAAGCCTTCATGCCCGATCCAGAAATGGTGAGCATGATGATCGCCATCGCAGACGCAGATCCACTTGACGGCGATACCGTACATCCACCCGTTAATCCCGCACTATTAAGAACCGTCTATGCGAGTGGAGATCCATTGTGGGTCGAATCAGCAGACCCCAGCGACTTCGCCACGCTTCGATGGGACCCAAATTCCTTCGATACCCGAATCACGGGCTCTGCCTTGGGATGGACGATCATCAAGGAAGTGGAGTGGGCCAAGCAGTTTCACATCGACTCTCACTTCGGCATACCCACTGACGACTTTGGCGCACAATGGCGATTTACTGGATTAGCCTTGATAGCGATGGCCAAAATGCAGGCGATGGCATGGATCGATCTTCATGAAGCTGGCGAGATGGTCATGGTCGACAAGTCCGATGCGTTCGTTATGTTGATGGCCTTCGCCGACTTGGCTGACGTATTGGGCGCGAGAGCGCTGCCGCATAGCGAGACAAATCGCTATCGTGATCTGAAAACCTCAGCCATGATCCGAACAATTGCCGACGAGCAGTATGACCGCGTGTTGGCCATCCCCACAGAGAGCATGAGTGTGAAGGAGCTGTCCACTGCCATTCAGGGATTGGTGTGGTTTGCCTCTGTCACAACGGATAGCAAACGCCACGCGGATGCTAAACAACAGATCGGGCACTTGGAAGAGCTGCTGCTTGCGCGGCCGACAATCTCCGCCACAGACAAAGGATATGCCTTGCGTGGAGTCATCGAGGTTTATCGAGTTCTTGACAGCTTGGACAGTCTGCACGCCAGCAGGGATCTAGTTGAGGAACTGGCCTCTGATTTCGACAGTGACTACGGCATCTTCCGCTCGCAGCTGGTCTATACAATCGATGATGTCGCTGCCATTGTCGGCGGGCTCAACGCAG
>CAZKDW010000247.1:0-1191 GCA_964551625.1 uncultured Thermotogae bacterium
TAACCCGAAAGCCGGTGGCATCCGCTAGGATAACGTCCAGATTGTCCCTTGTGCAGTATCCTTGAGCGTGATACCCAGATCAGCAAGCTGATCGCGAATTTGATCGGCCAGTTCGAACTCCCGCTTCTCGCGAAGCTGTTTTCGCAACTCGATCAAGAGCGCCATCAGATCGTCGTCTAGTCTGCTCCCGCTAGATTTCGCTGGCCCTGAGAACAAGCCCAGGGGGGCGCCGAGTTCTTTCAAGAGAGCGACGGCATCAAGCAATGCCAACCGATCGTCAGCTGTCGATTCGGCGCGGTATCGATTGGTTGCCGAGACCAATTCCTGAAGAACTCCGATCGCGGCCACTGTATTAAGATCGTCATCCATGGCTTCGATGTAGCGGGATCGGAATTCGGCAAGCGACTGCACGAAGACTGTTCCTGCTGCACCGTACGTGCCTGTTGCTCCGCGCAGTTCAGCCTCGACATCATTGAGCATGGTTCGAAGTCGGGTCACAGCTGTGCTTGCTGCTACAAGGCCCTCTTCTGAGTAATCGAGCGGTTTGCGATAGTGCCGCGAGAGGTAGAAGTAGCGAACGGTTTCTGGATCGTACTTCGCGAGCACATTCTTGGCGTAATCGAAGTTGCCCAAGGACTTGGACATCTTCTCGCCACTGATGGAAAGCATGCCATTGTGGAGCCAGAATCGGAAGAACGGCTCTCCGGACGCTGCTTCGGCCTGGGCGATCTCATTCTCGTGATGCGGGAACACGAGATCGTTGCCGCCGGCATGGATGTCGCGGTGCTTGCCAAGGTACTGGTTGGAGAGAACGACGCATTCGGTATGCCAACCGGGACGGCCCGCTCCCCATGGCGAATCCCACTTCGGCTCGCCAGGCTTGGCGGCTTTCCAGAGCGTGAAGTCGAACGGATTCTCCTTCCGGGAAGAGGCGGCGATTCGTGCACCGGCTTCTTGCTCGTCCAGCTTGCGCCCTGACAGCTTCCCATAACCTTCGAATCTGTCGACACGGAAGTAGACGTCGCCGTCTTTCTCGTAGGCAAACCCCGATTGTTCTAGGTTTTGGATAAGGTCGATCATCCCGGCTACATGCTCAGTAGCCTTTGGCGTATGCGTGGGCTGGAGCACGCCCAGACCCTTCAATAGCTCAAAGAACGACTCGGTATAGGTGCGGGCAATCTCCTCTACTGT
>CAZKDW010000248.1:0-1180 GCA_964551625.1 uncultured Thermotogae bacterium
TCTAGGATTATGGATGTGTGAAGTTTCGAAGCTCGCGAAGATGAGCTCCCACGTGCCACCAGAGATCAACCCGATTTAGGACGTCCACTTCTCAACAAAGATGGCCGACAATGACTAGCCTGGGTAACGAACAGATACTTACCCATTCATGTTAGGACGAGTATGAAGTGGACAGAATAGCGACAATGTGTCGAAACTTCAGTCTTACGGCAAGAGAACTGCAGCACTGCTTTAGGTCCAAGGGACTCAGTCAGAGAGCTTCTGCCGAATGAGATCTGCCCAGTCACAGCTCTCCCGATCCTGTGCGGGTACGAGCTCAATATCATCAGGAGTTGCGACACCTAGCTCAAGCTGCACAGCACGTCTGATCTGCTCTTGCTCGAACACCGCGCCGCTCAGCACTTCGGGCGTTGTCTCGTAGTTCCGCAAGATGGCCACGCCGACGGCATCCAGTGCGATGCGATCGGTCGAGGCAAGAATAAGACCTGGATGCACCAGATCTCCTTCGGATGGACCACCTGAGATGAAGGCAGAGAGCGCATCGAGAACGATCAGATCAGGACGGAATACTTGATTGATCTCGGCAATCATGGATCGTTGGTGTGGCGATGTATGGAGCTCTCGCATGTACTTGTACCCATCGGCACGTGACTCAAGGGCCACGAAGCCGACTGCGTTCTTCAGACTCATCGTGAAATGTCCACCAAAACCGTGCGTCTTCAGGCAACAGGTCATGACGATGCTGTCGGCATCAAGAACCAACTGAGGCACTTCGATTCCGCGCTCCCAATGAGACCCCTCAAGCGGAACAAGAGTCCAATCCTCGGCCGCAAGATCGTCCAGAACGATGTAATTAACATCCAGTGCGTCAAAGATGGGGCGCACGCCCTTCATGTCGGCCACTTCGTGGCTCTTCCAGGCGCCCCCACTTCGTTCAGCCACGGTAATGGAGGAAGGAACATCTTCCTGAAGGAGACGGATAAGTGACTCCAATGTATCGTTGTGCGTGCCTGCAGGAAAGGGATCAGCTGAATTAAAGTTCGGCTTCAAGACAACGTCCCGGCCAGCGAACGTAGGGCGTTCGTCTCCTAGCAAGTCAATGGCACTGCGAATCCCCACTTCGCGAACGTCGGCCTTGACAATGGATACTCTTGCAGATGCTGACATCGTTCCCCCCATT
>CAZKDW010000249.1:0-1166 GCA_964551625.1 uncultured Thermotogae bacterium
CCCCTCGTTTCGAGTTCCGAGGAGAAGTCGGCTCATCCGGATCGAACCGGCTGCAAATTGAGTGACTCTGCAAAGTGGCACGTGACGAAATGGAGATCGCCAAGATCGCGATACACAGGTGCCTCTGTCTTGCAGATGTCCTTCGCATAACGGCAGCGAGGATGGAAATAGCAGCCAGGAGGAGGCGCCACAGGACTGGGCACATCTCCTTCTAAGAGGATTCGTTCAACGTTCCAGTCTGGATCAGGCACGGGTACTGCCGACATAAGTGCTTCGGTGTAGGGATGCTTCGGTGCTGTAAACAGTTCTTCTGTGGTACACAGCTCGGCAATTTTGCCAAGATACATAACAGCCACGCGGTCGGCAATATGCTTCACGACAGATAGATCGTGAGCAATGAACAGATACGTCAGTCCAAACTCGCCCTGAAGATCTTCTAGCAAGTTGATGACCTGCGCCTGAATGGATACGTCCAATGCGGAGACAGGTTCATCGCAAACGATGAGCTGCGGATCCAAGGCTAAGGCGCGGGCAACACCAATGCGCTGACGCTGTCCACCCGAGAATTCGTGTGGATAACGCTTCATATGGTCAGGCTTTAGTCCAACAGCAGCCAGCAACGCCTTGACACGATCTTCGCGCTCTGCACCCTTGGCCAAACCATGGACAAGCAAAGGTTCCCCAACAATGGAACCGACGGTCATTCGAGGGTTCAAAGAGGAATACGGATCCTGGAAAATGATCTGCATTTCGCGTCGCAACGCCTTCATCATCTTGCGGTGCGCTGTAACGACATTGACCTCTTTGTAGGTCTCTCCACCCTCTGCCATTTTCTTGCTGCGGAATAGGATATCTCCGGCAGTTGGCTCAATGAGGCGAAGAATTGATCGGCCAGTCGTGGTCTTCCCACAACCGCTCTCTCCTACGAGACCAAGCGTTTCGCCCTCTCTGATGAACATATCGAGGCCATCAACGGCCTTGACATGTGCGACAGTTCGGCGAAAGACACCCTTCCTAACGGGGAAGTACTTCTGCAGCCCCTTGACATCGAGCAAAATATTATCAGCAGGCAAACTAGATCACCTCTTCTGTCATTCGTAGAGCCAGCAGGCCGTCGTATGACCTGGAGCCACTTCCTTGAGATCCGGCATCTTGGTCTTGCAGAT
>CAZKDW010000250.1:0-1164 GCA_964551625.1 uncultured Thermotogae bacterium
TAGCTGAACTGTTTGATGAAGCGCAGGTCGTTGGTAAGGAAGGCTCGGATGTCGTCGATGCCGTATCGAAGCATGGCCATGCGTTCAATTCCAAGGCCGAAGGCGAAGCCTGTGTATTTCTCGGCATCGTAGCCCACATTGGTCAGTACGGCTGGATCGACCATTCCTGCTCCCATGATCTCCATCCACTCTGTCGCACCAGGTGCCTTGATATGGACTTGAACCGACGGTTCAGTGAAGGGGAAGAAGTCGCCTGAGAACAGCATCTCATAGCCTTCTCCGAAGAATTCCTGCGTGAAGATCTCCAGCACATGCTTGAGATTGGCAAGCGACAGCCCTTCTTCGATCCACAACAGCTCGATTTGATGGAATACGGGCGAGTGCGTCGCGTCCTGCGTGTCTCGTCGATAGCAGCGGCCCGGACAGATGATGCGAACGGGCGGCTCTGTCTGCTCCATCACGCGAATCTGAACGGGTGATGTATGCGGGCGAAGCAGATGCGATTCGCCAATATAGAAAGTGTCCCAATCTGCTCTTGCTGGGTGATCGGCGGGAATATTCAATGCTTCGAAGTTGTAATACTCGGTCTCGATCTCCGGGCCAGTGGCGACATCGAACCCCATCTTCATGAAGATGGATTCGATTTCTCGTTGCACGATGGTCATGGGATGAAGACATCCCAGAGCCCGGTGTTGTCCGGGCAGAGAAATATCGACACGATCAGAGACCAGCTGCTCCTGACGCAACTGCGCTCGATTGGCCTGGTCGCGATCTTCGAAACATGTCGTGGCGTACTCTTTGATCTCATTGATCAAGCGTCCGGCTTCGCCACGCGATGATGGATCGATCTGACCCATTTGCTTGAACAATTGGGTGATGCGCCCTTTCCGCCCGACAAATTCGACGCGGAATGCTTCCAGGGCGTCGTGTTCGGATAGTTCTGGCAACCGCTGTTCTAGGTCGCTTCGGATTTGATCTATTAGCTGTTGAAGTTCCGGAAGTGCAATCATAGTCTGCGGATTATAGCGGTCACGATTTGCGTTGACAAGCGCCTTTTGCTGGCAAGCATGAGCTTCCACCGCAGAGCTCGCAGAGGTCGCAGAGAATGCCCCGAGCAGTCTATGGTGGTCTCAGTGCCAAATGGACCGCATGAACCGCAGAGCT
>CAZKDW010000251.1:0-1152 GCA_964551625.1 uncultured Thermotogae bacterium
GATGGCACAAGCAGGGGCAGACAGGTTGTGCGACGTTCTCTCTGTATCGAGAAGGGGTATATTCGATCGCTAAGTACCCCTATTTGGCTAGAGAGTACCCCTTTTCGAGTGTGTAGACAAACGCAGTGGTATCACCTTATGCATTCCGAACCAGAGTGAGGATCTCTTCGATTTCGGCGTCGGTGAACAGGTCTTGAATGCACTGCGATGAAGCCCGACAAAAAACAGGGGACAGTCCCCCGGGGGGACTGTCCCCTACTTACGTCTTGTGTGTTCCGCCCTTGCCTGAACGGAGCTAGTCTTCGTCTAGCCACTCGCGCAAATGCCGCTTGATCTTGCGTTCGATGTGCTCTCCCAGGTCATCCCAGTCCATGTCTTCGTCAGTGTCAACCCAGCGGGAGAATCCACGCTTGATCCTGGCTTCGAGTTTTTCCTCCCGATCGTGATCGGGGGAATCGGCCCATTGCGAAACGCGTGCCTTCACCTTGCGTTCGATTCGATCACCGAATTGATCCCAATCCGATCGGCGTGATGCTCGGATCCATGATCTTGGCCGTCCGCCAAAACCCGTCCAGGCAAACAGAATGATGACAAAGAACCACAGACCTGCGGCTTGCCAGTAATTTGCCTGCGTTGGCACCAGCTGTAATTGCTCAAACAGAATGCTGTTCCAGAGTAGCTGAAGAATCCAGCTGAAGAAGAAAAATGCAGCCACACCGCCTGCGGCGATCAGTCTGAGAGTCCTCTCATGATGTCCTCCCGTTGGTGGACGAAGCAGCCGTGATCCGAGAGATCTTAGGTCCGCGACTGCCGCGGTTATCGATGACTCTCAGCCTGGCGGTTGATCCTTCTGCTGTCAGTACTTCTTCCAGCTCTTCGTGAATCCAGATGGATTTCCGATGCCTACCCAGGCGAACAGGATGATGACGAAGAACCATAGTCCGGCCGCTTGCCAATACCTGATCATTGTCGGAACCAGCTGCAATTGATCGAACAGGATGCTGTTCCACAGCAATTTCAGAATCCAACTGAAGAAGAAGAACGCAGCAACGCCTCCACCTGTAATCAGTCCTCGTAATAGTTTCATGAAAACCTCCTCTTATTTTCCTTTTATCATGGGTATGTTCGCGAACGCAGGCAAATGGTTCACTT
>CAZKDW010000252.1:0-1151 GCA_964551625.1 uncultured Thermotogae bacterium
TTGGTTCAGATTATCGAGATGTCGATCAAACGCACGAACATGACGCTGTATAACGCACTCGGCATCTATCTCCCGTTGATCACAACGAATTGTGCTGTCCTTGGTATTACCTTCATCAATATCGACCAGAACTATGGGTTCGCTGCATCAATCGCCGCAGCCCTGGGAGCCGGTGTGGGATTCACACTCGTACTACTGATCATGTCGGGAATCCGCGAACGATTGGATCTTGCAGATACGCCGAAGGTATTCAAAGGCGCACCCATTGCCTTCCTGATTGCCGGATTACTGGGCTTGGCATTCTTAGCCTTTGGAGGGATGGTCGGATGAGCACAACAATTCTTGCTGTCATACTGTTATCCTCAGTCGGCCTCATTGCGGGCATTGCCATCTTTGTCGCCAATCGCATTCTGCCCAAAGAAGACGCGTCACTGCAGAAGGCCAATGAGATCAAAGAACGCCTTCCCGGTGCTGACTGCGGAGCGTGTGGCAAGCCCGGCTGTTTTGCCTATGCTCAAGCTGTCGCTAAGGATGTGAAAATTCTTGATGACAGTCCCTGTCGAATTCTCGCCAGCGATGAAGAGGCAACGCAAGCGCTTGGCGAGTACTTGGGCATTGATCTCAGCAACGCGGGGCCTGGCTCCAAAGCCGTTGTCCATTGCACAGGGGATTCTCCGAGAATCGGCTCATATAGTGGTGTCCAGTCTTGTGCTGCAGCCGTGCAAGTCGGCGCAGGAGAGAAGGAATGCCCTTATGCCTGTGTAGGCTATGGCGACTGTGCTACAGTATGTCCGGTCAATGCAATCAGCATCGATGGCGAAAAGAACATCGCTGTCGTCGATTGGGACACATGCATCGGATGTGGCATGTGCGTAGCCGCTTGCCCGCGCGGATTGATTGAGCTCATTCCTGCCGAGACGCCGCAGTATCTTGGCTGCAACTATCAGGCAGCCAAGGACATCGCTGGCCGGAAGAAATGCTCCGTCGGCTGTATCCACTGTCGCATTTGCGTTCGATCATCCGAGAACGGAGAAGTCGAATGGGATGATAAGAAGGATCTTCCTCAGTTCAGCGAAACGCTTGCAACCAACGCAATCGAGAAGTGTCCGCGGAAGATCATCATCAAAACGAGCGCACATCCATCGGATAAC
>CAZKDW010000253.1:0-1115 GCA_964551625.1 uncultured Thermotogae bacterium
TGGCTCAAGGATCACGATGTGCCGCCCACATGCCCGACATGCGGAATGACCGGCGAATGGAATCTTTACGACGGCATCCTCGGAGCCCTAGACCTGGATTTGGAGGAACAGAAAGCAAAACCATCCTCAATGGGATTTCTCGTGCTCAGCTGCAAGCATTGCATGCATTCCCGATTCTTCGCTGCTGGCCCCATTCTCGGCGGGTAGCTTTCGGGGCAAGACATTTCACCCTATAGCAGATCCCGACTCTTACAACTTTCACCCGACAAGTCTGCTTTTCTGAGATGATATCCGGTAGAATGGGCTCGCGACCGATTGGCGCGTTCACGTCATAGCGGTCGCTCAGCTTCGAGGCACCATCGGCGTGGTCATAAGAAGGAGGAAAACATGCAATGGCTCATCTGGCCCGTGCTCGTCATCGCGGCGATCATCATCTTTTTCGCAGGGATTCGCCTGGTCCGTCCGACACATCGCGCACTCATCGAGCGATTGGGGAAATACCGACGCTTCGGGAAGCCAGGCTTCAATTGGATCATCCCAATCATCGATCGGATGATCCAGATCAACGTCACCGAGCAGATGGTCGATGCGCAGCCGCAGGAGATCATCACCAACGACAACCTGAACGCGAGCGTAGACGCTCAGGTCTATTTCAAGGTGAAAAACGATGAAGAAAGCGTGAAGAGTTCGCAATACAACGTGAATAACTATCAAACTCAGATCGTCAATCTCGCCCGTACGACGTTGCGTAACATCATCGGTACACTGACATTGAAATCGGCAAATAGCGAGCGCGACAAAATCAATGACGAATTGCTCGATACACTCGCTGCTGAGACACAGAATTGGGGAATGGAGATCGTCCGCACGGAACTCAAGGAGATCGATCCGCCAAAAGACGTTCAGGAAACAATGAACAAGGTCGTTAAGGCCGAGAACGAGAAGATCGCCGCCCTTGACTATGCCAACGCAGTGGAACGCCAGGCGGACGGTGAGAAGCGTTCTGAAATTAAGAAAGCTGAGGGCATCAAGCAAGCAAAGATTCTCGAAGCCGAAGGCGAGGCAGAAGCGATTCGGTTGGTGAACGAGGCTGCGAACACCTACTTCGTCGGGAA
>CAZKDW010000254.1:0-1096 GCA_964551625.1 uncultured Thermotogae bacterium
ATTTCTCTAGATCAAGAACCACAAGACAGAACTCCGCAACGACAAAGAGGCTGCCATGCAATAGAAGTCGCGGATAGTCACGGAAGAACGCCAATGCGCTAATCGGAACCATGGTCACGGCTGAGATAACACCCCATGCTGTCCACGCGCTAGATTCACCCATGAAGCCGAAGCCCAAGCGCCGAGACAAAGCCGTGAGGACGACCAGCATGATGGTGATGCCCACACAAACGCCAAGCAGAATTCGCATAAATCGAATACGGCGCGTGCGCCTGGCAGCGAATTTCACGTGCCCTGTTCGCGGAACAACCATGCGCTTGCGCATCAACGCGATGATGCCAACCCCGCCAAGTTGAATCGTGGCAAGAGACAGAATACGCACCCAATCCAGAGTTTCCCATAGCCCTACAAATGTAGATACGCATGCCCCCAGCAGCATGAATCCGAACAGAATGTCCGTCAGTCCGTCTCTGCTGGACATGCGCCAGCTATGTCTCTCCATATCATGCAAACGTAGTGAAGTCATGTAGTCCTCCCAGTAAGTCACCGCAGTGTACTTTGTGACGCAAAGTTCACTGCACTATACGATCTACTGGCTAGACTGTCAAGCAGCGTCACTCAATCAACACGCCCTGATGCTGAAGCACAGGATGGGTATGATCAGGCATCCTGACTTCATGCGGAGGAGCGATGGCTTGGATTCGAGTGGTTGATGAGGGCGAAGCAGACGACGAATTACAGACAATCTATCAACAGGTAAAGGGTAGCCGCGGGAAGCTCTCAAATATCCTATCTGTGCACAGCCTAAATCCGCCAGCACTTCAGGCACATATGGATCTGTATATGGCCATCATGTTCGGATCGTCTGGACTGTCTCGGGAAGAGCGAGAGATGATCGCCGTTGTCGTCTCATCGGCCGATCAATGCCCTTATTGCATCGAACACCACGCCGCTGCACTAAGCCACTATTGGAGAGATCCCGCGAAGCTGGAGAAGTTCGTTCGGGACTATCGAGGCATTGACCTAGAGCCCAGGATGGAGACTGTTCTCAATTATGCCGACAAACTGACGAAGACTCCGCATGCCATGACAGAAG
>CAZKDW010000255.1:0-1068 GCA_964551625.1 uncultured Thermotogae bacterium
GGTGATCAATGAGCCGGATTACTGCACCAGTTGCGGAAACTGCCCTATCTCGGATGATGTAGTCGACTACTTCGAGAATCGGCTAATTTTCGCTGAGTACTACTTGATGGAGCTGGAACTGTGGGAAGAAGCAGCTCGCGTGCTCGAAGATATACTCGACGACCCGATTGGCGAGCGATTTCCCTTGTACAACGCCTACTGTGCTGAGTTGGCTCAGGAGCTGCTGAATACGGTTTCAGAGAAGCTCTAGGGAAGCCGAGAAATCCCCCTTTCGCAGTCATGCTAGGGGTTTGTTGAAGCCCCTAGGTTACGGTATAGTGGTCCCGATTCCCCTTACAGGAGGTCGACATAGATGAGGAAACTATTGTTGTTTACTGCGGTTCTGATGGTGGCGCTGGGTGGTTCCGCCATGGCTATGACGCTCGATGAAGCAATCGGACTGTTTGTTGCCAATGACATCAGCGTTCCGTTCAGCGATGAAGGCGAAGCGACCATTCTCGAAATGATGGATGCATTCTTGGTTGCACTTGGTGTCGATGACAGTCTGGATCAAACGAATGAAGAAGCTGTGATGGATTTTGAGATTGACTATAGCTTGCGGGAAGTTGTCAGTAAGCTGGCTCAGTCCTACTACACGCTTGGTAATATTTTCATTCCTGCCGAAGAGAACGAAGAAGTTCATCTCAAGGGCAAGCACTGGGGACTCAAGGCCCTTCGCATGAATCCGGAGTTCGTTGCCATGGAAGAGTCAGATGATTTTGTTGCAGCTGTTGCTGTGGAAACGGATATCACGGCCCTCTATTGGGCGACGTCCAACTGGCTTCGGGTCGCGCAGAAGCACCCCATGCAGGCTCTATTTGCTGGTGTGACGACCAAGACGCTGGCGATGTCCGAGCGAGCGCTCGCTTTGGATCCAACGTACATGGTTGGCGGCCCCTATCGCTCACTGGGTGCCTACTTCTCAGGGCTCCCGGTTGGCCGGGATCTCGACAAGTCGCTTCAGTATCTCTGTCACATTAATGACGCTGCGGTCTGTGCTGAATGCGAAGTGGGTGACGTCGTTGCTGG
>CAZKDW010000256.1:0-1056 GCA_964551625.1 uncultured Thermotogae bacterium
CCAGCCCATCCGTAGGATCCGATGACTGCGGCATTTTGAAGCTTGGGCCGCAGGGCGGCAGTTAGGTAGGCGGTAAATACGATGCTGGGATGGGGGCCAACGAGGACTGTCGGTGTACCGAAAACCACAGTAGCTGCATCTACCAAATGAGTCGCGTATTCTCCGATGTCGGTCTTTGACATATGGAACGACTGCACATGAACGCCACGATCATTCAATGCTTCGACCATGTGGTCTACCATCAACGCCGTCGACTCGTGCATCGACGTATAGGGAATGAGGACCAGATTCTTGGGCGCGTCATGGGTCCAATGGTGATAGGCGTCGAGAATCCAGTCAGGATGGTCATGAACGGGACCGTGACTGGGTGCGATGATATCAATATCAAGGGGTTCCAGCTTCTTGAGATGTCCTTTGATCAAGGCCGCAAAGGGCATCATGATTTCAGCATAGTACCGTTTGGCAGGCTCGCAAACGTGGGTGCCATCTCCTGAGAAGAGGTCATCTGTTGCCAGGTGGGAGCCAAACATGTCGCAGGTAAAGAGAACCTTCTCTTCACGAAGATACGTCAGCATCGTTTCTGGCCAGTGAACCCAAGGGGCATGAATAAACTCTAACGTCCAATTGCCAAGAGACAGTATTTCGCCGTCTTCGGCAGCCTGTATTCGATCTTCTGGGATGCCTAAATGATCAGCGATCATCGGTTTGGCCTTGGGGCTGGAGATAATTTGAACGTCTGGGTACTTCTCCAGAACAAGAGGGGCGGAACCGGAGTGGTCCTGTTCTACGTGTTGGATGATCAAATAGTCGAGAACCTCGACATCCTCAAGTTGAGTGAGCAGGGCGTCTGACTTAGCAGGATCAACGGCATCGATGAGCGCTGTCTTCTCACTACCGCGGACGAGATACGAGTTGTAGCTTGTGCCATCTGGAAGAGGGATCAATTCATCGAATAGCCTACGATCCCAGTCGATGGCGCCTACCCACGAAATACCCGGCCGAATCTCTCTAGCCTTCATTTGGCCTCCTCCATCCCTGATCCTCTCCTACAGCCAA
>CAZKDW010000257.1:0-1022 GCA_964551625.1 uncultured Thermotogae bacterium
ATCTTGCAGGGAATATGACCTTGGTGACTGGCGAGCTGATGTGGATCTACATTGCAGCTATCGATACTTGGTATAAGAAGGATCTGTCCGAACTGTCCGCAGCGGAACAGCCGTGGCTGGTGTTCCGGCAGTTCCTTCGTGGCGTTCAAGATGAGCTTGCTGACTATACGTTCGAATTGCTCTCAGCAGACAGCGATGAATACGTCCTTCGCGGTACGCCGTCCACAGACGATGCTGTGTATGGACGGATGGACCTGTGGGTCGATGCCGAAACGTTCGTTCCCAACAAGCGGATTTTGTATGACGTGGAAGATAACTTGCTTGTCGAGTTACGCATCCTAGAGGTTGAACAGATTGACGGCGTGATCTACTTGGCTCGTGCGATGGAGACCTATGATGAAACTGGCGAGCTGAGGAGTGCCATTCACTATGATTCGATCGTGGTGAACAGTGAGCTCGATCCCGAGCTGTTCGTTCGAACAGAGGAGGCTGTCGATGAGTGATCATGCTCCGATCTTTCACGCTGAAACCTTGACCAAACGCTTTGGAGCTCTGCGTGCGGTTGATGATGTCACGATGGAGATTGATCGCGGTGAGATTTATGGATTGGTCGGTCCCAGTGGCTCCGGGAAAACAACGTTGATCCGTATGCTGTGCGGGCTGGCAGTGCCTACTGCAGGCACTGCCACGCTGCTTGGCTCCTCCATGCCGTCTGAGCGTCGCGCAGTGGAACATCGCTTCGGCTACATGCCGCAGGAGCGTGCCATCTACCGGGATCTATCCGTTGCCGAGAACCTTCTTTTCTTTGGGCAGATTTATGGCATGTCACGTTCACGAATCGCTGAGCGTACGCGTGCCTTGCTCGACTTGATGAAGCTCTCGGATCGCGGGAAGCAACGGACGGACAAGCTCTCGGGCGGCGAGAAGCAGCGGCTTTCGCTCGCCTGCGCCTTGCTGCACGAGCCGGAAGCCCTGCTGTTGGACGAGCCGACTATTGGCCTCGATCCGGCGTTGCGGCGTGA
>CAZKDW010000258.1:0-1003 GCA_964551625.1 uncultured Thermotogae bacterium
TCGTCTTCAGTTCCCATCTACATGCAATATCCACAGATGTCCTCTTGCGAGCAGCGAGTGCCGAGTCCTTGTGGACCTGCGCCTTGCTCTGGGTTGCCCATGACGTGTGTGTCAACGTGTGGAAGTACCTGCCCGCTAAGTAATCCGGGGATCAATCGGAATATGGAACTGTGCGTGGAAGAATGCACGTTCGTGCAGCTTCATGCGACGATCCCTCATCCGATTTGTTCGGATGTGCGTTTCGAATGGACGACGAGCAAGGGCTCGTTCCTTGAAGCGAATGTTGCCGATCCCATCTACTATGTGCCCACAACGCAGTTCGCTGACGGCGAAGATGTGTGGGTTGTCGTGAAGATTACTGACAGCCGTGGCACTCAATATACGGATCAGCTGAAGCTACACGTTATCAACCAGCGCTAATTCAACGAGCTACGCCCATCCAGAACGCCATGGATGGGCGTGCGCTTCTTTACGCCAATATAATGAATTTCGTCTGAGAGATTCTGGAGGGGCCGTGACGCAACGATGTGTCTTGTTCGACATGGATGGCACGCTCTACGATTCAGACATTGACATTCTAGCCATTCGCAAGCAGCTTGAACTGCCACAAGACGGTCGACCGATCCTGGCGCAACTCGAAGAGGCAGCGCCCGAAATTCGCGATCGAGGCATCAAACTCCTCCATGCAGCAGAAGCTGAAGCGGCAGCCAACGGCCAATTGATACCAGGAACAAGGGAGTTGATTGACTGGCTGCGAGCGATGCACATCCGCTGCGGGCTGGTCACCAACAATTCGCAACGCAGCGTGGATACCATTCTCGCCGTGAACCCGCTCGCGTTTGACGTCATCGTGACCCGCGATGATGCTGCAACGAAACCTCGGCCCGATCTGTTCCTCCTGGCATTAGAACGGTTGCACATTCGCGCTTCGGATGCCGTGGCTGTTGGCGACACGCACCTGGACGCCATTGCCGCCCATCGTGCCGGGATTCGTGAGATTCAC